>JAJUII010000219.1 GCA_029265505.1 Aeromicrobium choanae | reverse complement strand
GTTTTTTGGGGAGGGGCTTGACAAAGAGCCCCCGCCCCTTCCTAGTTCTCTCTCCGGAAGTCCAGCGAATCACTTGACTATCCCGGATCACCTCGCATGGTCCCCGGATTCGCTGCGGAAGTACCCCTGGCTGGCCCGGTTTGCGGACGTGCCGGACGACGCATCGCCCCCGCTGGCGATGTCGCCGCCGCACCCCGAGGCCGTCGGCTCCTATGGCGAGATGGTCATCGCCTTCATGCGCGACTCGCTCAAGGTCGAGCCGCGTTGGTGGCAGGCGCTTGCGATCACGCGCCAGCTCGAGCACCGGGCGGATGGGTCGCTCACGTACACCGAGATCGTCGAGTCCGCGCCGCGGCGGTCGGGCAAGTCGGTTCGGCTGCGGGGCGTGGCGCTGTGGCGGCTGACGCATGGCGCGGAGCTGTTCGGCGAGCGTCAGGAGATCGTCCACACCGGCTCGGATCTCGCTGTGTGCCGCAAGGTGCAGAAGGACTCCTGGCGGTGGGCCGACAGCAAGGACCTGATCGTCACGCGCGGCAACGGCAAGGAAGCGATCGAGACCAAGGCCGGCGACGCGTGGCTGGTCCGAGCGCAGGCGGCCTGTTACGGCTGGGACACGACGCTGGGCTTGGTGGACGAGGGTTGGGATGTCGCGCCGGGCACCGTCTCGGAGGGCCTGGAGCCGTCGCTGCTGGAGCGGTCGTCGCCCCAACTGCACATGACGTCGACCTCGCACCGTCGGGCGACTTCGCTCATGCGCGGCCGGATTCAGGCGGCCCTCGCGACCGACGACCCGACCGTGCTGTTGCTGCTCTGGGGTGCGCGCCCCCAGGACGACCCTGGCGACCCGGAGACGTGGCGTCGTGCCTCGCCGCACTGGACCGAGGCGCGCCGCGTCATGATCGAGAAGAAGTACGCCGCGGCGTTGGCCGGCGAGGCTGATCCCGAGTCCGACGACCCGGACCCGATGGCGTCGTTCGCCAACCAGTACCTCAACCTGTGGGACTTGGGCACCGGCCGCCGCGCTCCGGTGGGCGATCCGGTGCTGACGTTGACCGAGTTCGCTTCCGTGCAGGTCGAGCGTCCTGTCGGGGCGCCGGCTGCGGTGGCGATCGAGAACTGGTTTGCCGAGGGCGTTTCGGTGGCCGCGGCGTGGTGGACCGAGGACGGCATGGTCGCCTCGGTGACCCGCCACCCGACCCTCGGAGCGGCTGTGACGGCGGCCTTGTCGTTCAACCACGGCGGCCCGCTCCTGGTCGGCAAGTCTCTGTCAGAGGACCCCGCACTGACCAACGTGTGGGTGGAGCCGCGCTCGGACTCTGCGCGCTCGGTGGCTCAGCGACTCAGGCGCCTGTTCGACGAGGGCGTATTTCGACACGACGGCTCGGTAGAGCTTCGGGAACAGGTGGAGGCGATCAGGATGGCTGAAGGGGCTGACGGGCCGCGCGTGACGTCGCGTGCACCCGGTGACGCCATCCGCGCGGCTGTGTGGGCGGTCGAGGCCGCACGCATGGCTGCCGACGAGGTGACGATCTTCTGATGAGCCTGTGGAGCCGCATGTGGGGCACCAAGCCGGCCAGCGAAGAGCGTTCGCTCTGGGTCCGCACCGATGGCGACCTCACCGTCAACGACCCGAACCAGTTGGTCTGGCTGGGCTCGGACACGCTGCCTGGGCTGCTCGCGGGTCCGCTGACCGAGGCGCATCGGCTGCCGGCGGTTGTGCGCGCCACGTCGTTGATCGTGTCGCCCCTGACGGCCGCACCGTTCAAGCTCATCGAGGACGCTACGGGCGCGCAGTTGCCGACCCCGCGGTGGGTCGCTGATCCTCACCTGCTTCGCCCTGATGGCCGCACGGGCATCCAGGGGCTGCCGCACGCGCGCCGCCTGACCCGCTCGGGGTTCTGGCGCGAGATCGTGCGCTCGGCGATCTGGTACGGCGTCGGCGCGTTCATCTTCGCCGTCGACGGCCAAGGCGCCCCGCAGGCGGGCACGCTTCGGCAGATCCATCCGGGGTCACTCTCTGTCAGCCCGGACGGTCGCTGGGTGCTCGGCGCCTCGACGGCGGGGCAGATCGAGTTCGACCACGAGGGACGCCTGCGTCTCGGTCCGGTCGAGTACCGCATCGCGGTGATGCGTAACCCGCTGTCCCCGGCGGACAACGAGGGCGGCCTCCCGCTCGGCGTGTTCGGCCTGACTCCGGCGGCGTTCAAGTCGGCTGCGGCGGTGGAGCGCTACATCACCGGGACGTTCTCCAGCGGCGTCCCGAGCGGCTACCTCAAGTCCACGACCCCGGGCCTGGATCAGTCGAAGGCCGATCACCTCAAGGAGCGCTGGATGGCCGCTCATGGCGGCGTGGAGCGCTCGGTGGCCGTCCTGCCGCACACGGTGGACTACACGCCGATCTCGTACAAGCCGGTCGACGCGGAAGCCACGCAGATCTTCCGCCTGTCGGTCGGGCAGGTGGCTATGGCGTTCGGCCTGCCGCCCGAGGTGATGGGCGTCAGCCTCGCCAACTCCATGACCTACCAGAACATCGGCGACGCCTGGACCCGCCTCAAGGCGTTCGGCCTGCGCACCTGGATTGACGAGCTCGACGAGGTCGTCTCCTCACTGGTGCCGTTCGGTCAGTCCATCCACGTCGACCTGACCGAGTTCGAGAACGTGACCACCCCCGACCGCGAGCCGGCCGAGCAGCAGACCCCCGACACGGGAGGACAAGAACAGTGAGCACTCTGACCCTGCCGGTGTCCGGGCAGCAGCAACGCGAGGCCCAGGTCATCGAGTTCCCCGAGGATGCCGGTGACTCCAACGTCATCGAGCTCCGCGCGGTTCCCTACGACACCTGGACCGAGTTGTGGACCGGCGTCCACGAGCGGTTCGCCGCTGGCGCGTTCGCTCGTGCCGCTGGCGCCCCTGGCCGCGTGAAGCTGCACTACCAGCACGGCGGCCCGCTGATCGGCTGCGCGCGGGAGATCCGCGACGCCGCGGATGGGCTGTACACGACGATGCGGTTCTCCCAGATCGGCGCGGCGCAGGAGGCCCGCACGCTGGCCCAGGAGGGCGTGCTCGACGGCGCCTCCATCCTGTTTCGGGTCATGGACGACTACGTCGACGTGGAGCGCCGCGACGACGGCACGATCTGGATCACCCACCGCCGAGCGCACCTGATGGCCGTCGACCTGGTCAGCAACCCGGCCTACGAGTCCGCCGGCGTCCTCGCCGTGCGCGACCAGCGCGCCGCCGAGGAGCAGGCACGCGCCGAGCAGGAGCGCCAGGCCGCCAACGAGGCCGCCGCCCAGCGTCGCGCCGAAGCGATCGAGCGCCTGCGCG
>JAJUII010000076.1 GCA_029265505.1 Aeromicrobium choanae | reverse complement strand
CGTCCACGACGCGAAGGTCGCGCTCGGCGAGCGCGGCGAGCCCTGGTGGGAGCCGACCACGCCCGAGGGCCGCGGCGACCGGCTGCAGCGCGCGGCGCGCGTTCTGCTGCGGCACCGCGGTGACGACGGCGTCGTGACCGTCGAGGAGCTCGCCACCCTCTCGCCCGGTTCGGGGGTCGAGGTCGCCGATGCGCGGCGCGCCGTCGAGGAGCTCACCGGGGCGGTCGGCGCGACCGCCGTCCGGTGTGCTGACATCCGCACCGAGTACCGTTGATCGCTGCTCTGCAGAGCTCCGCACCAAGCTGGCCGATTGGCCGAGCCCTTGTCGCACCGCCTCGTGCGACCACTCAGGGGCCCTGGCGGCTCACGCCTTCGCCGGCCTGAAGCGCCCGCGCTACTTGATCCCCGTGGTGGCGATCCCCTTGACGAGGAACCGCTGCCCGAACAGGAAAATTGCAAAGAGTGGAACGAGCGAGATCAGCGACATCGCGAACATGGGACCCCAGTGATTCTGACCCGTGGCGTCCAGAAAGGTTCGCAGGGCGACCGGCACCGTGTACATGTCCGGATGCGTGAGGAAGATCAGCTGGCTGAAGAAGTCGTTCCACGTCCAGATGAACGTGAATATCGCCGTCGTGGCCAATGCAGGTACCGATAGCGGCAGCATGATCCTGAAGAAGATCCGCGGATGACCCGCGCCGTCGATCCGCGCGGCCTCGTCGAGCTCACGCGGGATACCCCGGAAGAACTGCACCATGAGGAAAACGAAGAACGCGTCGGTCGCAAGCACCTTTGGCGCGATCAGCGGGAGAAAGGTGTTGATCCATCCTATGTTCGAGAACAAGATGTACTGCGGCACGATGATCACGTGGATCGGCAGCATGATCGACATCAGCATGATGGCGAACCACAGATTCTTGAACTTGAAGTTCAGCCGAGCGAACCCGTAGGCCGCGAGCGAGCACGACACCAGGTTCCCGATGACGGCACCTGCCACCACGATGAGCGAGTTCGTGATGTACCAACTGAAGGGACGTCGCAGGAAGTCCCAGCCGAAAGCGTAGTTCTCGGTGGTGAACTCGCTGGCCAGCAGCCCAGGCTCGCGGAAGATCAGGGCCTCGGGTTTGAACGAGCTCGCCACCATCCACAGCAGCGGGTAGAGCATCAGCAGGCCGCCGAGAACTAGCAACGCATGCTTGCCCGCCCGCCGCCACGAGGCGTGGCGGCGGGCGGCGGCGCGAGATGCATTCATCAGCACGAGCTCGGCGCGTGCGGCGTCAGTCATTGTAGAAGACCCAATACTTCGACAAGAAGAAGTTCAGTGCGGTCATCACCGCCACGATCAGCAGCAGCACCCACGCCATTGCCGAGGCGTACCCCATGTTGAGGTTCGTGAACGCCTGGATGTACAGGTACAGCGTGTAGAACAAGGTCGAGTCGACCGGACCGCCGGTCCCGCCGGATACGATGTAGGACTGCGTAAAGGTCTGGAACGCGTTGATTACCTGCAGCACCAGGTTGAAGAAGATGATGGGAGTGAGCAGAGGCAACGTGATACCCAGCAGCTGTCGCCACCGGGATGCGCCATCGATAGAGGCCGCCTCGTAGTACATCTCCGGGATCTGCCGCAGTCCAGCGAGGAAGATCACCATCGGCGAGCCGAAGGTCCACACATTGAGGATCATCAGGGTGCCGAGTGCGGTGTCCGGGTTCGACACCCAACCCTGGGTCTGGATGTGGACGAACGGTTGGAGGTCGTTGAACCACCACAGCACCTGGTTGACGAGGCCCTCCGTACCGAAGATCTGGCGCCACAGGATCGCGATCGCCACCGAGCCACCCAGCAGCGAGGGCAGGTAGTACACCGAGCGGTACACAGCCAGTCCGCGCAGCCCCCTGTCCAGGAGCAGTGCCAGTCCCAGTGCCGCCGCCAGCTGCAGCGGCACCGACACAAACACATAGGTGAAGGTGACCTGCAACGCCTTCCGGAGTTGCGAGTCGGTGAGCAGGGCCTGGTAGTTCGCCAAACCCTCGAAGACCGGTGGCGAGAGCAGGTCGTAGTCCGTGAGCGACAGGTAGAACGAGGCAGCCAAAGGACCTGCGACGATCACCGCCAGCCCGATGAACCACGGGCCCAGGAAGAACAGCGCCGCCTTCCCGTCGTTGCGCTCGGCGGGACTCTTCGAGGCCGGTGTACCCCGACGCCTGAGCCGGCTGAGCTCGCTGAGGGCACTCATGTGTCGCCGTCACCACCGCCGGGCCCCCAGGCGCGCGCGACCTGGAGGGCGATCTCGTCCCGCCGCTCAGTGCTCAGCGGCTCGTCCTTGCTGTTGAAGCCCATCGACGCGGGGCCGATCCGGTCAGCTGGAATGTCGGAGCGCCGCGGGGCCAGGCTGAAGTGCACGTGCGAGACCCCCTCGGCGAACTGCATGACGTAGGTCTTCAGTGCACCGAAGTGCTCGACGTGCAGAGCGCTTGCCCGCTGGATCAGGGGCCCGAGATCCGCAGCCTCTTCTGCCGTCATCTCGTGCAGCGACTCGATGTGCCGTCGCGGCATCAGCAAGAACCACCCTGGCAGCGCCGAACGATGCACCACCAGCCGCCACCTATCGGTGCGGACTGCGCGCTCGCGCGGCGGAGCGTCGTCGACGTCCGCCGCGCAGAACGCACACTCGCCCGCCATCACGCGCCACCCATCGCGGCCTTGCTCTCCGCAACGATGGCCGCCGCAGCATCAGCCACCGACATCTGGCCGTACGCCACCGCTGTCGAGTTGCGACCGATCGAGGCGTTGACCTCCTCCGAGCCCTGCGGCCGCACCGGGAACGGTCGGCGTGGGTACTCCTGCTCGCGGGAGATCTGTTCCACGAAGGCCCGCTGGCCGTCGTCCAGCAGCGGCAGGATCGCGTCGCGCACCGCCGCCGACGACGGGGCACCCTGGTTCAGCAGCGTGTGCTTTCCCGCCTCGATGTCGTTCACGAGGAAGTTGATCAGGCCCGCGGCGATCTCGGGGTGCTGGGTATTGGCGCCGGCGCAGATGAGAATCGGCGGGAAGAACCACCAGTCGTCGGTGCCGTCGGGCAGCACGGGCAGGCTTGCGAGCGCGAGCTCGTTCTGGGTGACCGGCAGCACCTGCACGTAGTGGTTGGTGCTCATCAGTGCGAGCGCGCACCGGTTGGTAGCGATCATGCTGCCCGCCACGCCCGCTGCGTCGTTCTCGAGCGACACATCCGGCGGCGTGAGCACCCCGTCGGAGCGCAGCTGGTGCCAGAACTCCAGCCACGATCCGATCGTGTCCTCGGAGAACCCGATGCCGCCGTCCGGCGTGAACACCTCCTCACCCGCCTGGCGGATGTAGGCCTCGAGGAATCGCTGGGTGCTGTTGTCCATCGTGGGGTCGTCGAGCCCCACGACGCCCTCGCGGATCCCGTGCGCGGCACGCGCGGCCTCGGCCAGGTCGTCCCAGGTGGTGATGGCCGTTCCGTCGATGCCGGCCTCTTGCAGCATCTCGACGTCGTAGAAGAGCGCCTGGCCTACGTAGTGGGTGGGGAGCGCGTAGACGCCATCGCCGACGGTGCCGTCGCCGATCGCCGCCTCTGCGATCTGGTCGGTCTGAATGATGTTGCCCAGGTACGGCGTCAGGTCCAGCAGCGACCCGCTCTGCCCGTACCAGCCAAGGTGCGTGTCCCGCATGAAGAACACGTCGGGCAGGTCGTTCGCCGCCGCGGTGGTGGCGAGCCGCTCAAGGTAGGGGCCGAGCTCGGCGAAGGACATGTCGAAGGTGACGTCCTCCTCGAGGGTGTCGGCATACATCGCAGTGGCCTCTTCGTACAGCTGGGCTCGATCGGCGTTGCCCCACAGCGCCGTGCGCATGGTGATCGGGCCGCCGCCACTGCCGTCGTCGCCCGCGCCTGCGCCACCGCCCCCGCCGCTGTTCTGTGCGGCGTCCCCGCGGCCGCATGCAGCGAGGATCGCGGCCATGGCGCCGGCGCCGACACCGGCCGTGAGGAACGTACGCCGGCTTGGGGTGATCGGGTGTGTCGTCATCGTTGACTGTCCCTTCGGTGAATGGTGCTCAGTGGTGATGTGCTGGTTGTCCCCCGACGTCCTCCGCCCCGCACTCAGTAGCCGTGGACCTTGTCGACGACGTTCTGCAGCGGCTGCCCCGTGACGAAGCGACGGAGGTTGTCGACGAAGATCTCCACACCTCGTTGCGCCGTCCCCGGCGTGGTAGCGCCGTTGTGCGGGGTGATGATGGTGTTGGGCGCGGTCCAGAACGGGCTATCGCTGGGGAGCGGCTCGACGCCGTGAGCATCGATGCCGGCTCCAGCGATCCACCCCTCCTGCAACGCCCGCAGCAGGGCGTCGTCATCTGCGATGCCGCCACGGGAGATGCAGATCCAGTACGCGGTGGGCTTCATCGCACGGAAGACATCGGCGGAGAACGCTCCGGCGGTGCCTGCGGTGTATGGCGCGGTCACCACCACGAAGTCACACTCGGCCACGAAGTCGATGAGCCTGTCTGGGCTGTACATCTCGTCGATTCCGGGTACCAACGTCTCGTGGTTCCGCCGACACCCGAGCACCCGCATGTGGAAGGCCTTGGCCTTGAGCGCCAGATCGCTCCCAGAGTGGCCCACGCCGTAGATGCCGAGCGTCTTGCCGTTCAGCTCGCCGTGCGTGAAGCGGTCCCAGGTCCGAGCGCGCTGGCTCGCCATCCACCGTGGCACGTCCCGGTTGAGCATCATCATCAGCAACATCGAGTGCTCTGCCAACGGGATCGCACCGTTGCCCACCGACGACGTCAGCACCACGTCGCTCGCCACCATCTCGGGCGTCAGGTCGTTGTTCGCACCCGCCGCCCAGCTGTGCACCCACCTCAGCTTCGGCGCCGCCGCCAGGTGCGCGGCCGAGACCGTGCCGGCGATGGCGACGGCGTCCCCGAGCAGTTCCCCAGCCTCATTCATGCTCGTGACGAAACGCACCGGTGCCGCATCCGCCGCTTCGGTGATCCGCCGACGGTTCGCCTCGTCCTGCTGCCCGGTGACGAGGATCAGTCCAGGAGTCTCTTCGTTCGGCATTGCCTCTCCCTGTGTGGGGTGTGGGTGGGTCGGACGGCATCAGTCATGCTCGGCGGCCGGACCGGCCCGGGATGGTCGCGAACCCGATACCGCCGCGACCTCGTCGCCGCCTAGGTCGTCCAGCGCGCGCCGGGTGGCCTGCCGCACCCAGTGCGCCGCAGCCGGCCCGACCGCCTGTCGCGGTTTCGGCGCTGAGTCCTCGGCCGACGCCCAGGACCGGACTCCGATGCGCCGCAGCTCCTCATCCGCCATCTGGATGCGCCCGGCGACCAGCACCACCGGCACCTGAGCCGCGCCCGCGTGATCGATGACCCCCAGCGGCGCCTTGCCGCGCAGCGACTGCCGGTCGAACGACCCTTCTCCGGTGATGACCAGATCCGCCCACGCCAGGTGCTCGGCCAGCCCGGTCAGGTCTGCGATGAAGTCGATGCCGCTCACGTACTCGGCTCCCAGCAGCCCGTACAAGCCCCCCGCCGTACCACCGGCGGCGCCGGCCCAGTCGAGGGCTGCGATATCGCGGCCAGTGGCACGACCGATAACGGCAGCGAGCGTGCTCAGCCCCCGCTCGAGGACTTGCTGAGTCTCGGCGCCGGCGCCCTTCTGCGCGCTGAACATGGCGATCGCACCGTCCGGGCCCAGTAGCGGCGCCGCGACGTCGCACACGACGGTGAGCGTCACGTCGCGAAGACGGGGATCTAGACCGCTGAGGTCGATAGCAGCCAGGCGGACGAGATCGGCGCCACCGAGCTCGACGCGCTGTCCCTCAGCGTCGAGGAAGCGGGCCCCAAGAGCGGCCAGCAGCCCCGTTCCCCCATCTGTGCTGGCCGACCCGCCGACCCCGATCACTATGCGGGTCAGGCCATGATCGAGCGCGGCGCGCACGAGCTCGCCTGTCCCGAAGGTGTGCGCCCGGCCGGCGGTGTCGTCCGACGGCTCCAAGAGCTGAAGGCCGCTGGCCGCCGACAGCTCGATGACCGCCATCGTGCCGAGCACTGCCCAGGTTGCCGTCACGGGGTCGCCCAGCGGACCCCGTACGGTGGTTGTAGTCGCCGTCCCACCCGCGGCGAGGGCTGCCTCGACCGTGCCCTCTCCGCCGTCCGCGACGACAACGGTCCGTACCTGCGCAGTGGGTGCCCATTCGATCACGCCGGCGCTGATCGCCTCGGCCGCCTGCTGGCCGGTGAGTGTCCCCTTGAACTTGTCGGGAGCCACCAGCACCCGCGGCCCGACGTCCGTCATCGATCGTGCTGCTGCCATCACTGCCCGACCAGGACCTCGAAATCGCTGATCTCAGGGAGGATGAAGAAGCCGGCGTCGTCCCGCTCGAGCTCGACCCCCGCTCGCAGCGCACGGAGCGTCTGCACGTCGCTGAGAACCCGCAGCCTCCTCCCGGCCGGGATCGTGATCGGATCGCTGTAGCCCTGGTGCCGGCGCCCGCTCACGTTGTTGAGGTGAAGCACGAGACCGGCGCGGGAACGGCCCATGATGACCTCGACCTGGGCGGGAAGGTCGGTCTCGACATCACGCTCACCGCCGAGCAAGCTGCGGACCTGCCTGGTCATCTCCTCGCCGATGGCGCTGAGCCCGAGGTGCCGGTGCGCGCGTCCAGGTGTCCAGAACATCGCCGCGCCCTGCCCGGCCCCGTGCTGGACGACGGCACCCGCCGGAGTCTGCAGCGGCAGATGCCCATAGCACTTCTCAGGCGGTCCATACGGCGCACGAGACAGGACTGCCCCGAACCGCTGCGCGCCCTCACGAAGCGTGGTGACATGCAGTGCCCCGAGGATCGGGAGCGCCGTGCTGCGGTCGTCGGGATCGGTGAGCACGACGGAGGACCAGGTGGTCTCAGGGGTGTCGAGCACGGCGAGCCTTGAAGCAGCGGGACTCGAGGCGAGCTGGCTGGTACCGGAGGCAAAGCCGCTGCTGCCGGTGCCCAACAGCCGTCCTCCGCGCTCCACCCACTGGTCCAGCGCCGATGCCACATCCTCATCGAGTGGTCCGAGGTCGGGAAGGATGAGCAGGCGGTAGCGCTCAAGCCCACCGGACTGTGCGATTTCGCCGAGTCGGCGAAGGTCGAGCGCATCGAACGGGACATGGTCGGCGCTCAGAGCCTGCCACCAGCCGCGGAACTCGTC
This sequence comes from Aeromicrobium choanae, assembly GCA_029265505.1. Classification (GTDB taxonomy): domain Bacteria; phylum Actinomycetota; class Actinomycetes; order Propionibacteriales; family Nocardioidaceae; genus Aeromicrobium; species Aeromicrobium choanae_A. The sequence continues at coordinate 3,160 of JAJUII010000076.1, read as the reverse complement.
CGTGGCGTCCTGCGAACCGGAAAGCGATTTGCCGTGCCGCCCGCTGGGAGGGCACACCAGACCGGTGCGGGCAGACGGAACGAGGTCGTGGTAGACCTCCTCGTGGTCGCGGTGGAACCGGGTGACCTCGGCGCCAGCCCTGAGCGAGGCGTAGTCGAACTCGTCAGGGACGCCCATGATGTAGGTCGACGGGATGGCCCCGGTGGCCATGGCCTGCAGCAGGTACTGGGCGAAGTGGCGGGGGTCCTCTGACACCAGCCGGTAGGGCATGTCGACGAATGCCACCGAGTTCACCAGCACCGGCACATGAGGCCGGTAGGAGCGTGCAAGGCTCACGCGTTCCTGGGTGAGGGCTGGCCACAGCTCACGACCGATCGCGTTGTTGGCCTCGTGGAAGACCATGTCCGCCGTGACGCCCATGATGAGGGGAGCCTGCGGGCGCCGCTCGGCGATGAAGGCGCGAACCCTGGCAAGCAGGTCGTCGATCACGGCGCTGGTGTAGTCACGCCACTGCGCGTAGCCGGGGCTCTCCGGGCCGACGGGCAGCTCGGCGCCGTCGAACTCCTCGGCATAACCGGTGCGGCACGAGACGCAGTGACACACGCCGCGGTATGCCTTGTCGTAGTCGATCTCGTTGAAGCTCATCCAGTTGAAGAAGAACCCGTCGATCTCGTAGCGCGAGAGCACCTCGTCGAGAACCTCGAAGACCTTCTCCTGGTAGTACCCGCCGCTCGGGCAGACACTGGTGAGGCCCTGATAGACCTGGTGACGTCCGTCCGGCCCCACGAACAGCCACTCGGGGTGCTCCATCGCGATCCGGCGGGCGACCTTGGAGAAATCCATCCGGGCGAGCACCCGGACGCCCCGCCGGCGCGCCGCGGCTGTGGCGTCACCGATGAGGTCGCCACTGGGCCGGTCCGCCAGCCAGGGGTTCGGACTCTGATGGGAGAGCTTCGTGGGGTAGTTCGAGACGATCCCGCCCACGCTGAGCAACCACGTGTTGGCGCCGTAGTCGATGATCCTGTCGAGCACCCGCTCGACGTCGAGCCCGGCGTCGATCTCACGGATGTTCGTCTGGAACATCCGGAACGGCTTCTGCCACCACATCTGGTCCTCGGGGCCGGCGCCCGACCCAGTAGTCGTCATCGCTCGGCCACCCCTGCGTGCTCGCCGTTCAGGTCGAGCAACAGCTGCAGCAACGCAGAGTGGTCGAGATCCCCGTACCCCCGTCGTCGCGCGGACCGCATGAGGGCCGTCACGGCTGCCGTCAACGGGAGCGCGAGGCCCTGCTCCTTGCTGGCGCCGTCCACGATGCCCAGATCCTTGTCGTGCAGGGCGATCCGGAAGCCGGGCGCGAACTCGCGATTGACCATCGCCGCGCGCTTGCGGGTGAGCACGGTGCTACCGGCGAGCCCGCCGCCCAGCACGTCGAGTGCTGTCTCGGGCTCGACGCCATGGGCGCCGAGGAACACCAGCGCCTCGGCAAGCATCTGGATGTGGCCGGCCACCATGAGCTGGTTGGCCGCCTTCACCACCTGCCCGGAACCCGCTGGTCCGACGAGCTCGATGGTGGATCCCACGACCTCGAAGAGGGGCTTGGCGGCTTCGAACGCCTCCCGGTCGCCGCCGACCATGATCGAGAGAACACCCTCAACAGCACCGGCCTCGCCGCCACTGACAGGGGCGTCCAGGCATCGCACCCCGGCGGCCGCGGCTGCCTCGTGGACCGCCAACGCTTCGGCGGGACTGATCGTGGAGTGGTCGACGAGCAGCGCGCCGGGGTCGAGATGACTGATTGCCCCGTCTTCGCCGAGCAGGACCTCGTGGACGACCGGGCCGTCCGGCAGCATCGTGATGAGCACCTCGCAGCCTCTGGCGGCGTCTGCCACGGAGTCGACCACCTGGCCACCCGTCTCAGCCGCTCGTGCACGGGCTCGCTCGCTGGCTCCGTACACCCGCACCTCGTGTCCTGCTGTGACCAGGTTGCGCACCATCGGGGCGCCCATGATGCCGGGACCGATGAATCCGATCGCAGTCATAAAGCTTCGGGCTCCTTCGCCTCGTCCGTGTGCAGGACGGTAGGGCACGAACCCATGAGCGTCAAGCGTCCTTGTATAACATTGAGACAACGCTTAGCATCCTCGCATGGCAGACCATGAGCTCCGCACTCGTTCCGTGGTGGACGCAGTCGAGGAGGAGCTGCGCAACCAGCTGCTACGCGGTGAGGTCGACGCCGGCGACGGCATCACCGAAGTAGGCGTCGCTGCCCAGTTCGGCATCGGCCGGCCGACGGCCAAGGCCGCCCTCGATCGCCTGGTGAACGACGGCATCCTCGTCCGGAACGGTCGCCGCGGCCTCATCGTGCGGGTGCTCTCCGCTCGCGACATCGGCGAGCTGTACGAGTCACGGATCGTGCTCGAAAGCCACGTCGCCGCGTCGCTCGCCACTCGTCGGGACCTGCCGGAAGCGGCGACGCTGCAGAACGACCTCTTGCGTCTCGCGGCCGCACGCAACGACGCGAGCGTCGTGGTCGCCTCGGACGTTCAACTGCACCAGGCTCTGGTGCACGCGCACAGCAACGAGCGCATGACCAGGATGCACGCGACGCTCATGGCGGAGGCACATCTGTGCATGGCCCGCGTCCAGGCGCGGCAGCTCTTGCGCGCCGAGCAGATCGCCGACGAGCACGCAACGATCCTCGATGCGATCGCCAGCGGCGACGCGGACGCCGCCCGTACGCTCACTCGCGAGCATCTCGAGCGCGCTCGGGACAAGCTTCTGACGACGATGTTCAGCGAGCAAGGACCCTGAGCCCTTCTCAGGTCACCCAGGCGTCGCCCGCGCGTACCGCTCGGCCAGCACCCGCACGTGCTCGACAAGCTCGGGCGGGTCGGTGACGTGGAAGTCGATGCCGAGCATCCCGATCCAGACCGCGACGATCTCCACGCTGTCGCCGCCGGTCACGAGCACGCTGCGCCCGTCCGGCAGCGGCTCGACGGTGCCGACCGCCGGGTTGATCCGCGCCAGCACCTCCTCCGCGGGCGCGTCGACCGTGATCCGCGCGTGCACCGGCCAGCCCGTGCGCGCGACCTCGCGCACCACGAACTCGGTGTAGTCGCCCGGGAACGGCGACGCCGTGAAGCGCCGCCCGCCCGGGGTG
>JAJUII010000217.1 GCA_029265505.1 Aeromicrobium choanae | reverse complement strand
CCGGGCCAGCGCCCACAGGAAGTTCGGATCCGTCCAGACCCGCGCGTAGTTCTCCAGCCAGACGCGGCCCATCACCGCGGCGACGCCGTCCCACGTATAGAAGCTCATCTGGATGCCGCGCGCCAACGGCGCCAACACGAAGACAGCGAGCAGAACCAACGACGGTGCGAGCATCAGCGCCACCATGACGCCGCGGCGGCTTCGCGGCTGCGTCGGGCGTCCGCCCAGGGGCCGTGCGGCGGTCGGGGCCGGTACCGCGGCGCCGACGCCGACCTGCTGGGACACACCCATCACTCTCGATCTCCCTCGGTCGATGAGTCAGTTCGTGGCGCGGGCGTCCTCAACCGCGCGCATGGCTGGTGCCGGCTCGGCACTGCCGCTGATGAGGCCTTGCACGGCGTCGTACCAGGCCTGCTTGGCCGCCTCGTTCAGGTAGACGCTCGGGTTGTACCCCGACCCGTCCGCCGTCTTGTCCAGGGCGTCGCGGATCGCCGGTGCCACCTCGATGCCGTCCGGGACCACCTGCGCCGGGACGAGGGTGCCGCCGTTCTCCGCCGTGAGCGCGAGGTAGTCCTCGCTCGAGACCCAGGCCAGCCACGCCTCGACGGCAGAAGCAGACCTCGTGCTGTTGCTCGCGATCCAGCTCAACGCGAGCCCTGCTGTCGGTCGGGCAGGGTCGGTCGGATCGACCGGCGGCATCGGGAACGCCCCGAAGTGGGAGACGTCCGCGCCGTCGTGCCGTTCCTCGATGATCGGCCCCTGGGGCTGAACCACCATGGCGCCGTTCCCGCGCCAGAACCCCGCCTCCGCCTGTGCCCCGTCGAGGGCTGCAGCCTGCCCGGCGTCGATGCAACCGTTGTCGATCAGCTCGGTGAGCATCTCAGCGGCGCGCACCACGGCGTCCTGGTCGAACGGCTCGTCGTCGTAGATGATTTCGCGCATAGCCTGTGCGCCTGCCGAGGCCTGCACGAGTGTGCCCAGCAGCCATCCGCCGGCAAAGTTGTCCCGGACGCCGGCAAGCAGGGGCCGAACCCCGGCCTCCCGGAGAGTCGCGCAGGCGTCGATGAGCTCGTCGTAGGCCGTCGGTACCTCGAGGCCGTGCTCGGCGTAGAGGTCGCCGAGCGGGGTGATGAGGCCGGCCTCGGCGAGGAGGCCGACGCGCCCGGGACCGGAGTTCACCATCAGGACGTCGGGGCCCTGACCGGACCGGAGCATGGTCTGTGCGCTGCCGTCCTCGAACGAGACGCCGCCTTCGACATACTCGACGGAGACGTCCGGGTGACGACGCCGGAACTCCTCGACGGTGGCCTCTGTGTACGGGAAGTCCGGCCCCATGATCCGCAACGTCTGCGACGTGTCCTGCGGCTCGGCCGCCTGCGCGCCACCGGGGGCGGGCACGGTCGCGCACCCCGTCAGGCCGACGCCAAGGGCCAGTGCCCCGGCGACTGCGAGCCTCCCTCGGACAAACGTCATGACCAACTCCCCTCTGAGTCGACGATGCGTCGGCGCCACCTGCTGCTTTGGCTGGGCTGTCCGTTACATTGGCCGGTACCGCCTTGGGCGTTCCATAGCCAAAGAGGAGAAATTGGTCCCTGAATGGACTTCCGAAGTGTGTACTCGGCCGATCACCTGGCACGGATGCTCGTCGCGACTGGCGCGAAATCGGGGCCACTGCATCATCGGCTCAGCACCGGGATCGCAGAGCTGATCGATCGCGGTGAGCTGCCACCGCTCGCCGTCCTACCCGCGGAACGCGCGCTCGCGGACGCGCTGCTCGTGAGCCGGACGACGGTGGTCACGGCATACCACGCATTGCGCGAATCGGGCCGCCTGCAACGCCGCCGGGGCAGCGGCACGTGGGTCAGCGCCGCGACCCCCGGGAGCAAGCGGGAGACCGTCTCGGGCAGCGAGCTCGCCGGGGACCATCTCGCGTCCTCGTTTCTGAACGGGCCGCTGGCCACGGTCGACTTCGCCAACGCCGCCCTACCCAGCCTGGATCTGGTCGCGGACGTCTCGGCCGGGTTGACCGGGGCGGACTATCGCGCGCTTGCGATGGACCATCACGGCTACCACCCCCGCGGCCTGCCGACGCTCCGTGAGCGCATCGCCGCGTGGTACTCGGCCGCGGGGACCCCGACCGCGCCGGACGAGGTGCTAGTGACGTCGGGCGCACAGCAGGCGCTGGAGCTGATCGCGCGCGGATGCCTGCACCCGGGCGACGGCGTCGTCGTCGAGGAACCGACTTACCGGGGCGCCCTGGAGGCGTTCTCCCGCCAGGGCAGCAGGATCAGCTCCGTGCCGGTCGATCGCGACGGCCTCGACACTGACGAGCTCGACCGAGTGCTCGCCGGCGGCCGCTCGACGCGCCTGGTCTACGTGCAGGCCGCCGCGAACAACCCGACCGGAGCCGTGTGCTCCGAGAACCGGAGGCGCCGCCTGGTCGCAGCCGTCAAGAGGTCGGAAGCCGTGCTCATCGACGACACCTCGCTGATGGGCACCACCTTCCGCGGTGATCCCCCGCCACCACTCCTCACGGGAGCCGGCGACCGGGTGATCACAGTCGGATCGATGAGCAAGCTGTTCTGGGGCGGCCTGCGGCTCGGGTGGCTCCGTGCGCCGTCCCGGGTGATCTCGCGACTGGCCCAGGTCAAGGGCGGCACAGATCTGGGCACCTCGTTGGTGAGCCAGGAGATCGCCCGGCGTCTGTTCGACCACATCGACGACGCGGCCGCCGAGCGGCGCAAGGGACTCGATGCGGGGTTCGCCACCTTGACCGATCTGCTGGCCGACCACCTGCCGGACTGGACGTGGGCGGAACCCCGCGCCGGCGCCTCGCTGTGGGTTCGATTGCCACAGGGCGACGCCACGCATCTGGCACAGGTCGCCCTCCGCTTCGGGCTGGCCCTGCTACCTGGTGCGGTGTTCTCGGCGGAGGGCCGAACGGATGACCACACGCGGTTGCCGTACGCCCTGCCACCTCACGTCCTGCAGGAAGGCGTTCTCCGGCTGGCGCGCGCGTGGCGTGCCTACACGGACGGCGGTCTCCGCGAGATGTCGTTGACGACGGCGGTCACCTGAGGTCGCCGAATGCGACCAGTGACGGCCATCTCTCAGCGCGGCTGATACGTCAAGCAGTCCGCGGTGTCCTGGCCGGGACCGACGCGCACGGCCGGTGCAGCACACTCGAGATCGACGTTGTGGTCGCAGTCGTGGCGCTGACAGGCGCCCACGTGCGAGACGACCTTGTCGAGGCCGCCCTTGACGCCCAGTGGGATGAACGTCTCGCACTGTGCGTCACCCTCACCGCCGATCGTGACCGCGGCGGCGTGGCAGCTGGAGTGGTCGTTGTAGGAGCATCCGGTCACGGAGCACCCGGTGACCGCGG
>JAJUII010000203.1 GCA_029265505.1 Aeromicrobium choanae | reverse complement strand
GCCTGCCACGCTCCCCAGCCTACCGGCGGCGACACCCTGGTCCGGGTCGCCCTTGCACCCGGTCGCACACCTGAGAGACTGGCCCTGACCCTACAGACGACTTCATCGCACAGGAGGACGCGTGGCTGAGTACACCCTTCCGGATCTGCCCTACGACTACGGGGCGCTCGATCCTCACATCTCGGGCAAGATCATGGAGCTGCACCACAGCAAGCACCATCAGAACTACGTCAACGGCCTCAACACCGCCATCGAGAAGCTCGAGGAGGCGCGCGAGAAGGGCTCGTACGAGACGATCAACCTGCTCGAGAAGAACCTCGCCTTCAACCTGGGCGGGCACATCAACCACTCGATCTTCTGGAAGAACCTCTCGCCGGACGGCGGCGACAAGCCGACCGGTGAGCTCGCCGCCGCGATCGACGACAACTTCGGCTCGTTCGACGCGTACCGCGCGCAGTTCGAGCAGGTCGCGCTCGGCATCCAGGGCTCGGGCTGGGCGATCACCGCATGGGACACGCTGGGCCAGAAGCTGGTCATCGTCCAGCTCTACGACCAGCAGTCCAACATCCCGGCGACCCTGATCCCGATCTCCCAGCTCGACATGTGGGAGCACGCCTTCTACCTCGACTACCTCAACGTCAAGGGCGACTACGTCAAGGCGTTCTGGAACATCGTGAACTGGGCCGACGCCCAGGAGCGGTTCACCGCCGCGACGAGCGGCGGCCAGATCCTCTTCTGAGATCAGTCCGCGTCACACGCCGCCCGGTCACTTCGGTGATCGGGCGGCGTCGTGCTGTCGGAGCCGCGCCAGATAGGCGTTGTACTGCTCCAACTCGGCGTCGTCGTCCCGATCAGCGGCGCGGTCGGTGCGGGCCGCCTCCCGGGCGTCGGAGCGGAACCACTGGACGAACATCGCCGCCACGACGAGCAGCAGGGGCACCTCGCCCATCGCCCAGGCGATCCCGCCGCCGAGGTACTGGTCATGGGCCAGATCGGTCAGGTAGGGACGATCGAGCCCCTCGTAGTAGGACTTCGCCACGATCGTGCTCGACGACATCAACGCCACCGAGAAGAAGGCGTGGAACGGCACCGAGAGCATCAGCACGCCGAACCGCGCGAGCGGCCCGAGCCGTCGCGGGGAGGGGTCGACGCCGATCATCACGTAGTAGAAGAGGAACCCGGAGAACAGGAAGTGGATCTCCATGAAGGCGTGGCCCGAGTGGGTGCGCATCAGCACCTCGAACAGGCTCGTGAAGTAGACGCCGTAGAGGGTCCCGACGAAGATGACGGCCGCGATCACCGGGTGGGTGTAGAACTTCGACAGCGGTGAGTGCAGTGCGTCGCGCAGCAGCGAGCGCGGCGCATGCTCGCCCGGCCGCCGTGGACCCGGCAGCGTGCGCAGCGCGAGCGTCATGGGCGCCCCGAGCACGAGGAAGATCGGCGCGACCATCGAGAGCATCATGTGCGAGACCATGTGCAGGCTGAAGGCGACGCCGGCGTAGACGCCCAGCCCGCCGAAGGTCGACCAGGCGACGATCGCCAGGCCGACGAACCAGCTGATCGTGCGACCGATCGGCCAGTCGATCCCGCGCCGACGCAGCACGCGCAGTCCGGTCAGGTAGAGCGCCGCGCCGAGCGCCACGATCGCCAGGCCGACGCCGTCGGGCGCGAACCCGATCAGGGCCCGACCCCAGGTCGGCTCCGGCGGCAGCGGTCGACCGAGCAGCAGCTCGGCACGGGTGGTGAGCACGTCCTCGCCGACCGGGGTCGGCGTGCGGCCGAGCACCACCGCGACCACGACGGTCAGCACCATGAGTGCGACCTCCACCAGGGCCAGCCGCACGAACGACCCGCCCTGCTCGCGGATCCGGCGGCGCTGCAGAACGCCGAACACCCCCAGACCGATCAGCCCGAGCGCCTTCGCGACGATGAGGAAGCCGTACGGCTCCTGCAGTCCGCCCAGGCTGCCGACGTTGACGATCGCCACGACGATCCCCGACACGGCGACGATCGCGAAGCACCACGCGGCGAGGGTCGAGTACCGGCTGAGGGCGTCGGGCAGCCGCTTGCTGCCGCGCAGCGCCACCCAGGCCAGAGCGATGAGCCCCCCGACCCACAGCACGACGCCGATCAGGTGCAGCACGAGCCCCGCCGTGGCGAGCATGTGCGATCCGGCGGACGCGGAGTGCCCCGTCATGCCGAGGGCGATCAGGCCGCCCAGCGCGACGACGATGCACACCGCCAGCTGGCGGACCGAGAACGTCCATTGCGACCACGCCGCGACGATGATCGCGGCGAGAGCCTGCAGCAACAGCCCGCGACCGGTCGAGAACAGCCAGGCGAAGTCGACCAGCTGGCCGATCTCGACCCCGCTCATCGGCCGGGCGTACAGGTCGGCGACGTTGGCCCAGTAGTGGACCAGCGCGGCGATCGCCCAGATCCAGGCGGCCTTGGAGGCGAGTCGCACCGCCTGCACGGCGAGCCCCTCCAGCCGCGACCCGGAGGGAAGCAGCACCACCGCGACGAGCAGGAAGCCCACCGTGACGGTGGCGAAGAGGTCCGAGATCAACCGCGAGACGGGCAGCGCCCAGCCGACGACGCGGCCGGGATCGGGGAGCCCGGGCGGCGGGGCCTTCGGCGTCGCACCGCTGAGGACGACGACCGCGACCAGGGCGACCAGCGTGGCCGCGAGCCCTGCCGAGGCCAGCGCGGTGGTGCGCGCCGGGGACCTCATCGCGACCGGCGTCCGCGCAGTGCCAGTCCGGCGACCGCGACGATCACGACGACCCCGGCCAGCCACCACACCGGGGCGGGCACGCCGCCGCCGTCGGCGTCGTCGGCCGGCTCGCCGGAGTCGCTCTCGGCGACCGATCCGGTCCCGACGGCGAACGCGACGGTGCCGGTCACGGGATGCCCGTCGTCCGAGAGCACGCGAAAGTGGACCTGGTAGGAGCCGTCCGACGCATCGCCGGTCGGCGACACCAGCACGCGGGATCCGTCGACCTCGACGGAGGCGTCGACCGCCTCGCCGTCCACGACGAGGCTGGCCTCGGAGGGCTGCCGGAGGTTCTCCGAGAAGGTCAGCACGACCTGCTCCGGCGGCGCGTCCAGTCGGCTGCCGTCGGCCGGGTCGGAGGACACCAGGGAGGTGTGGGCCTGCGCCGGTCCCACCCCGAGCGCCACGACCACGAACAGGAGCAGGAGAACACGAATCGCACGCACCGCTCCAGCCTATCCGGCCGCCGGAAGCCCCCGATCTGGCCCGGAGGTGCCATCCGGCCTGGTACCACGGGAGTGGCTGTCGGGGGTTCTGTGAACGGGGGCTTGTCCGGCGTGATTCACTCGGGCGTGGAGGTTGTCATCTGATGCGCTGGACTCGGGTGGTCGCAGGGGTGACGGTCGCGGTCGCATGCCTGACCCCGGTCGCCGCCGACGCCGACGAGCCCTCCGCCGCCTCCGCCTCGACCGCTCCGAGCTCGTCGCCGACGCTCGACGTCCCCGATCCGCTGCGGATCTCCTCGTCCTCGATCGCTCGACTGACGACGCTCGCGATGCGCTACGAGGCCCATCTCAGCGTCGCCGAGGAGCACCGCAAGCAGGCCGCCGAGCACACCCGCGACGCGAATCGTCAGCTCAAGGTCGCCCGCGCGTACGTCGCTCAGGTGGTCGACTACGCGATGTCGCCGAACGCCGATCCTTTCGCACAGCGGCTCTCGGCGATGGCGGCGGCCGAGAAGCCCGAGGACCTCATCTCGGGGATCTTCAGCACTGAGCAGGTCACCGACGCCCAGGAGGGGCACCTCGCCGACGCGAAGGCCGCCTTCGACGCCGCCCAGCGCCTGCAGTCGAAGGCCGAGTCCGCGACGGAGGCCGCCCAGGAGGCCGAGCGGATCGCCGCGCGGCAGCTCGAGCAGATCGGGACGCTCGCCGAGAAGCTGGGTCTGGGAGCCTCGGCGACTCCCGAAGGACTGCCCGAGACGCAGGCCGAGCAGCGCCAGTGGAACCGCGAGGCGGTGGCGGCCTGGAAGCGCTACAAGCGCCGTCTGGACCGCTTCGACGTCACACCCCCGAAGGCCGCGAAGCTGCGGCGCCAGGGCGGACACGCGACGGCGACCGTCGGCCGTCGCTCGGTCGAGGTGCTCCCCGCGCAGACGATCCGCATGATCGACGGCCTCGTCGACCGGATCGGCGACGACTATGCGCCGAAGAACCGGGACGGCGCGTGGTCGTGTGGCGGCGTCGTCCGGGTCGCCGGAGCCTACGACCTCGACGGCTCCCCCGCCGAGCTCTACGCCCGCACCGTCGAGG
>JAJUII010000096.1 GCA_029265505.1 Aeromicrobium choanae | reverse complement strand
GCGAGCGTCAGCTCGACGACGTCGGCCGGGCCGCCCCCGGCGAGGACCTCGACCGACTCGCGGACCTCCAGGGCGTTGCCGGCGGTGAGTCCGAGCGGAACGGACATGTCGGTCAGCAGGGCCACCGTCCGCACGCCGGCGTCGGTGCCGAGCCGGACCATCACCTCGGCCAGCTCACGTGCCTGGTCGAGCCGCTTCATGAACGCGCCCGAGCCGACCTTGACGTCGAGCACCAGCGCTCCGGTGCCCTCGGCGATCTTCTTGCTCATGATCGAGCTCGCGATGAGCGGGATCGCCTCCACCGTGCCGGTGACGTCCCGCAGCGCGTAGAGCTTCTTGTCGGCCGGAGCCAGACCGGAGCCGGCCGCGCAGATCACCGCCCCGACCTCCTCGAGCTGGGCGAGGATCTCCTCGTTGGTCAGCTGCGCCCGCCAGCCCGCGATGGCCTCGAGCTTGTCGAGCGTGCCGCCGGTGTGCCCCAGCCCGCGGCCGGACAGTTGCGGCACGGCGACGCCGCACGCCGCCACGAGCGGCGCGAGCGGCAACGTGATCTTGTCGCCGACCCCGCCGGTGCTGTGCTTGTCCGCGGTCGGCCGCGACAGCGAGGAGAAGTCCATCCGCTCGCCGCTGGCGATCATCGCCGCGGTCCAGCGCGCGATCTCGCGCCGGTCCATGCCGTTGAGCAGGATCGCCATCGCGAGCGCCGACATCTGCTCGTCGGCGACCACGCCGCGCGTGTACGCGTCGACGACCCAGTCGATCTGCTCGTCGCTCAAGGCGTGCCCGTCGCGCTTGGCGACGATGACCTCGATCGGGTCGAAGGGCTCGGTCATGACGTCACCTCGATGCTCTCGTAGCCGCGCAGCACCCAGGTCGGTCGGCGAGGGGCCTGCCCGACCACGTGCAGGTCGGGGAAGCGATCCAGCAGGGCGCGCAGAGTGATGCCGAGCTCGAGTCGCGCCAGCGGCGCGCCCAGGCAGAAGTGGATGCCCAGCCCGAACCCGACGTGCGGGTTCGGGTCCCGGCCGACGTCGAACGTGTCCGGATCGGCGAAGACGGCCGCGTCGCGGTTCGCCGAGCCCATGAGACAGGCGACCTTCTGGCCCTGCTCGACGGTGCGGCCGGCGACCTCGACGTCTCGGGTCGCGGTGCGCTCGAACAGCTGCAGCGGCGCGTCGTAGCGGATCAGCTCCTCCAGCGCGACCTCGACCGGAACCTCGCCTCCGGTCACCCGCGCGAGCTGGTCGCGGTGGTCCAGCAGCGCATGGAACCCGTTGCCGAACGTGTTGACGCTCGCCTCGTGACCGGCGTTCAGCAGCAGCACCACCGTGGCGACGAGCTCGTCGTCGCTGAATCCGCGGCCCTGGTCGGTCTCGGCGATGAGGTCGCTGACGAGGTCCTCACCCGGTGAGCGGCGCCGCAGCTCGAGCACCTCGCGGACGTACGCGGCGAAGTCGGTACTGGCGCAGACCGCCTCCTGCTTGGTCGCCTCGTCGACGTCCGGCTCGTACATGTGGACGATGGCCTGGCTCCAGCGACGCAGGTCCTCGTGGTCCTCGCGCGGGACGCCGAGCAGGTCGCAGATGACGTACACCGGCATCGGCTCGGCGTAGTCGGCCAGCACGTCGAAGCGCTCCGGCAGGGCGGCGACCATCTCGGCGGCGAGCCGCTCGATCCGCGGCCGCATCCGCTCCACGTGGCCCCGGTTGAACGCGCCGGCGAGCAGCCGCCGCATCCGGGTGTGCTCCGGCGGCTCGTTCTCCATGAGCTGGTTGCGGTGCAGCGTGTTGAACGGCTCCATCTGCTCGACCGGCTCCCAGTCGTGCCACAGTCGACCGAACGCACGGTTCTTGAGCACCGCGCTCACGGTGGCGTGATCGGTCGCGAGCCACATCGACCACGGCTCGAACCACACCAGGGGGCCTTGGGCTCGCAGCTCGGCCAGCGCGGGGTACGGGTCGCGCAGGAACTCTGCATCGGTCGGGTCGAAGCCCGTCATCGTCCTCACTCCAGATCAGTCACGTCGAACGCGTCGGGAAGCACCTCGGTCATCGGCTTGACGCCCGACGGGGTCAGCAGCTCGCACTCGGGTCCGCCGTGCTCCCACAACAGCTGACGGCACCGCCCGCAGGGCATGACCGGCTCGCCGTTGCCCACGCAGACCACCGCGCGCAGGCGGCCGCCCCCGGTCGAGTGCAGGGCCGAGACCATGCCGCACTCGGCGCACAGGGCGACCCCGTAGGCCGCGTTCTCGACGTTGCAGCCGAGCACGACCCGGCCGTCGTCGACCAGTCCGGCGGCGCCGACCTTGAACTCCGAGTACGGCGCGTAGGCGCGCTCCATGACCTCCAGGGCGTACTTGCGCAGCGCGTCCCAGTCGACCGGCGCATCCGCCGGGGTGAAGCCGAAGCCACTCATCCTGCACTCCCCTTGCGATAGATCTTGCCGTCCGCGGCCGGCATCCTCAGGTTCTGACTGAACACCGCCAGCACGAGCAGCGTGGTCAGGTACGGGGTCATCGTCGCCAGCTCGTTCGGAACCTGGTCACTGACCATGTAGATGCCCGCGACCACGACGCCGAGCACGGCTGCGATCAGGGCCGAGCGGCGGCCGTGCTGACGCCACTGCCACAGGGCGAGCAGCACGAGGAACACCGCGACGAGCAGCAGCAGGGCGTGGACGGTCTCGCCGCCACCGCGCAGCCGGAGCGTGTCGGTGTAGCCGAACAGCATCGAGCCGGCGAACAGTCCGCCCGGGCGCCAGTTGCCGAAGATCATCGCCGCCAGACCGATGTAGCCGCGGCCGCCGGTCTGCCCGTCGCGGAAGGCGTTCGCCGCCACGAGGGCCAGGAAGCCGCCGGCGAGACCGGCCAGACCGCCGGAGGTGATCACGGCGATGAACTTGTAGCGGTACACGTTGACGCCCAGCGACTCGGCCGCCGCGGGCGACTCGCCGACCGAGCGCAGCCGCAGGCCGAACGCGGTCCGCCACAGCAGCCACCAGGTGGCGACGAAGAGCGCCAGCGCGATGATCGTCAGGACCGACATGTTCGTCACGAGCGCCCGCAGCACCGCGGCGGCGTCGGAGACGACGAACCAGTTCTCGCGCTCGATCTCGCCGAGCGGCTCGGACAGCCCCGAGATCGTGATGCTGGGCAGGCGGTCGATCGGCGGGGACTGCGTCTGGCCGCCGCCGGGCACCCCCGTGAAGGCCATGCCCGCGAGGTACTGGACGGCGCCGGCGGCGATGATGTTGATCGCGACGCCGGAGACGATGTGGTCGACGCCGAAGTACACCGTCGCCACCGCGTGCAGCAGGCCGCCGGCCGCGCCGAGCAGGATCGCGCCGACGACGCCCTGCCACGGTCCGTAGAAGTAGCCGAAGTAGCCGGCACCGAAGGTGCCGAGCATCATCATGCCCTCCAGGCCGATGTTGACCACGCCCGCGCGCTCGGACCACAGTCCACCCAGGCCGGCCAGGCCGATCGGCACGGCCGCGATCAGCGTCGCGCGGATCGTGCCGGAGGAGTCGAGGTCGTCGACGCCGGTGACGATGCGCAGCAGCGACATCACCACGAGGATCCCGGCGATGCCGAGCAGGATCCACGGCCAGCTCAGACGGAATCGGGACTTCGCCGGCGCCACGGCGACCGGATCGGTGGCGACCGTCATGCCGACACCTCCTTCTCACGGGTCTCGGCGTCCAGGGCGGCGGCCACCTGTCGCTGCTCGATGCGCACGCCGTAGCGGCGCACGACCTCGTAGGCGATGACGACGGCCAGCACGATGACACCCTGGGTGACCTTGACGATGTCGGGCGAGACGTCGAGCAGGATCTGCAACGGATTGGACTGCTGGTCCAGGAAGGCGAACAGCAGGGCGCCGAGCGCGATGCCGACCGGATGGTTGCGCCCCAGCAGGGCGATCGCGATGCCCGCGAACCCGAGGCCGGACTGGAAGGTCGATCCGTAGGCGTAGTCCTGGCCGAACAGCAGCGGCATGCCGACCAGACCGGCGGCGGCCCCCGACAGCAGCATCGTCACCAGGATCATCCTCTTGACGTCGATGCCCGAGGCGACCGCCGCGCTCTCGTTCTGACCCGCGGCACGCAGGTCGAAGCCGAAGCGAGTCCGGTTGATCACGACCCAGTAGGCGACGCCGACGAGGACGGCGACGACGACGAAGCCGTAGATCTCGCCGCCGAGGAACGGGATGCCGGGGATGCGGCTCTCCTCGGCGATCGGCTTGGTGGAGATGATGTTGCTGCCCTCGGTGCGGATCGCGACCTTGCGCAGGAAGTACGCGACCACCGCGGTGGCGATCGCGTTGAGCATGATCGTGGAGATGACCTCCGAGACGCCGCGCGTCACCCGCAGGAGCCCGGCGATGCCGGCCCACATCGCGCCGACGAACATCCCGGCGAGCAGCGCCAGGACGATGTTGAGGTAGCCGGGGAGCCACGCCTCGCCGGCGACCCAGGCGGCCGCGAACGAGGCGACGCGGTACTGGCCGTCGACGCCGATGTTGAACAGGTTCATCCGGAAGCCGATCGCCACGGCGACGGCCGACAGGTAGTACACCGTGGCGGAGTTGACGATGTTGACCATCGTGCGGTTGCTCGGCCAGCTCAGGATCTGGCCCCACACCCCCAGCCAGTCGTCGCCGGCCAGGATCAGCACCACACTGGTGATGACGAACGCCGTGACGAGCGCGAGGACCGGGGCGGCGACCGCCAGCGCGATCCGCGTCATGCGCGAGTCGGTCATGACTGGGTCTCCTCCTCGGTGGCGCCGGTCATCGCCGAGCCGAGCTGCTGCGGCGTGACGCGCGCGGGGTCGAAGGTGCCGACGATGCGTCCGCGCAGCAGCACCTTGATCGTGTCGGACAAGCCGATGAGCTCGTCCAGGTCGGCCGAGATCAGCAGGACCGCCAGTCCCTCACGGCGGGCCTGCTTGATGTGGTCCCAGATCGCCGCCTGCGCGCCGACGTCGACGCCGCGGGTCGGGTGCGCCGCGATCAGCAGGCTCGGCTCGCCGCTCATCTCGCGGCCGACGATCAGCTTCTGCTGGTTGCCACCGGACAGCGCTCGGGCGAGCGTGTCGATGCCGGGCGTGCGGACGTCGTAGGCCTCGACGATGCGCTCGGTGTCGGCTCGGGCTCCCGCGCGGTCGATGAAGGGGCCCTTGACGTTGGGGCGCCGGGTCTGGTGGCCGAGGATGCGGTTCTCCCACAGCGGGGCGTCCAGCAGGAGGCCCTGACGGTGGCGGTCCTCGGGGATGTAGCCGATGCCGGCCTCGCGGCGCCGACGGGTGGACCAGCCGGCGATGTCTCCGTCGTTCAGCTCGATGCGGCCGGTGGCCGCCGGGCGCATGCCCATGATCGATTCGACCAGCTCGGCCTGGCCGTTGCCCTCGACGCCGGCGATGCCGAGGATCTCGCCACGGTGGATCGCGAACGAGACGTCCGACAGCAGGGGGCGTCCGCCCGCGGGATCCGGCAGGCACAGGTCGGCCACCTCGAGCACCTCGACGTCGGTGACGGTCGAGGCCTCGGTGCTCGGACTCGGCAGCTCGGAGCCGACCATGAGCTCGGCGAGCTGCCGGGACGTGACGCTGTCGCCGGGGAGGGTGGCGACGGTCGTGCCCCGTCGCACCACGGTCACGGTGTCGGCGACCGACAGCACCTCGTCGAGCTTGTGGGAGATGAAGATGACGGCCAGTCCCTCGGCCTTGAGACCGCGCAGGTTGTCGAACATCTCCTCGACCTCCTGCGGCACCAGCACGGCGGTCGGCTCGTCGAGGATGATGATCCGCGCACCCCGGTAGAGCACCTTGAGGATCTCGATGCGCTGGCGGGCGCCGACGCCGAGGTCGGCGACGAGGTCGTCCGGGTCGATGTCCAGGCCGTAGGTGGCCGACAGTCGGCGGATCTCCTCGCGGGCGGCGTCGCCGATCCCGTGCAGTCGCTCCGCGCCCAGCACGACGTTCTCCAGCACGGTGAGGTTGTCGGCCAGCATGAAGTGCTGGAACACCATGCCGACGCCGTGGGCGATGGCGTCCGACGGCGAGGAGAACGACACCTGCTCGCCGTCGATCTCGATCGTCCCCGAGTCGGGCTTCTGGACGCCGTACAGGATCTTCATCAGCGTCGACTTGCCCGCGCCGTTCTCACCGACGATCGCGTGGATCGTGCCGCGACGGACCTCGATGTCGATGTCGTGGTTCGCGATGACGCCCGGGAAGGTCTTGCCGATGCCGCGCAGGCGGACGACGACGTCGCCGGACCCGACGGGGGCGGTGCCCGCGGTGGTGGTGCTGCTCACGATGTCACCTTCGATGGTCGGAGGCCCCAAGGATGCGGCCCGGCCCCACGCTATCGCGTGGGACCGGGCCCGGTGCCTCAGTCGAGCGAGGACGAGGTCACTTCGACGGAACGGTGATCTCGCCGTCGACGATCTGCTGCTTGTACTCCTCGAGCTGGTCGGCGATGTCGTCGACGTGGCCGCCCGTGGTCGAGTAGCCGACGCCGTCGACCGACAGGTCGTACACCTGCGGACCGGTCTTGGGCTCGCCGTCGGCGACGCTCTTGAGGAAGTCGTAGACGGCGACGTCGATGTTCTTGAGCATCGAGGTCAGGATGCTGTCGCGGACCGACTCGTCGGCGGTCTTGGCCTGGTCGGAGTCGACGCCGATGGCCCACTTGCCCTGCTCGCTGGCCGCCTCGAAGAGACCGCCGCCGGAGCCGCCGGCCGCGTGGTAGACGATGTCGGCGCCCTTGTCGAACATGCCGGTGGCGGCGGTGTTGCCCTTGGCCGGGTCGGCGAAGCCGCTGAAGTCCGGCGGGTTGGTCAGGTAGACCGACTGGATCTTGATGTCGGGGTTCACGGCCTCGGCACCGGCGCGGTAGCCGGCCTCGAACTTGCGGATCAACTCGGTGTCGACACCACCGATGAAGCCGATGTTGTCGGTCTCGGTCTTGAGCGCGGCGGCGGCGCCGACCAGGAACGAGCCCTGCTCCTCGGCGAACAGCAGGTTGGTGATGTTGTCACCCTCGACCGCGTCGTCGACGATCGCGAAGTTGACGTCGGGGTTCGCGGCGGCGACCTTGCCCACGGCGGCCGAGTAGGCGAAGCCCACGGCGATCACGGGGTTGTAGCCGGCATCGACGAGCTGCTGGAGACGCTCCTCGCGCGCGGACTCGGGCTCGCCGTCCTGAGCCTCGGCGTCCTTGACCTCGAACCCGAGCTCGCAGGCGGCCTTGTCGAGGCCCGCGGCGGCCGAGTCGTTGAAGGACTGGTCGCCACGACCGCCGACGTCGAAGGCCATGCCGACCTTGACGTCACCCTTCTCGACGCAGTCATCGGAGCCACTCGCGGAATCGTCGGTGCTCTTCTTGGCACAGCCCGCACCGGCGAACACCAGGGCCGCCACGGCGGCCACGGCGGTCAGCTTGTTCAATCGACGCACTTTTCCTCCTCAGGGGGCGGCGCCCGGACACGAGGGCGCACGCGATGTGGTCATGAGATTAGGCCCAGATCGCGGGCCGGTCAGCGACTCGGTCGCTTCGGAGTGGAAGTTTCACCCAACCGTAATCAAAACTCCCGCACCGGCCGCGAACGCGTGACGGACGGGCACCGAGCCCGGTGTCCACTAGGATCGACGCATGCCGTTCTCCGGACCCATCGTCGTCGGCCACGACGGCTCGAAGTTCGCCGACGAGGCGCTCGTCTGGGCGCTCGAGCTGGCCCGCCGCGCCCAGATGCCGGTGACGGTGGTGCGGGCGTGGACGATGCGCACCGCGCCGCGACCGAAGACCCAGGAGTTCGGCTACGTGCCGCCGGTCTCGGACTTCGCCGACGCCGTGCGCGAGCGACTCGAGGAGTCGACGCGCGACATGATCGCCCGCTATCCGGACGTCGAGGTGACGTTGCGGGTCGAGCGCGGCCAGCCGGCGAACGTCATCGTCGAGGCCTCTGTGGGCGCGTCGCTGCTCGTGGTCGGTCCGCGCGGACTCGGCGGGTTCAAGGGGCTGCTGCTCGGCTCGGTCAGCGAGCACGCGGTGCAGACCGCCTCCTGCCCCGTCGTGGTGGTCCGCAACGAGGAGGACCCGGCGCTCGCCTCGCCGGAGGTCTGAGTCAGACGATCGCGGCGTTCGCCAGCACCAGCGCGCCGACCGAGATCGCGCGCTCGTCGACGCGCAGATTGCCTTGGTGCAGGTCGTACGTCGGTCCTCCCGGGGTCCGGGTGCCCAGCCGCGCCATCGCCCCCGGCAGCGTCTCGACGTACCAGGCGAAGTCCTCACCGCCCAGACTCTGCGCCGTCGTGGCCACGCCGTCGGGCCCCAGCGCGGTGGTGACGGCCTGGCGCAGCTTCTCGGTGACCGCGAAGTCGTTGACCACCGGCGGCACGCCGCGGGTGTAGGTCAGGTCGACGCTCACCCCGAACGGTTCGACGATGTCGGCGATGATCCCCCGCACGAGGTGCTCGGCGTCGTGCCAGGCGGCCGCGTCGAGCATCCGCAGCGTGCCCTTGAGCTCGCCGACGGCCGGGATGACGTTGGCCGCGTTGCCGGCATTGACCTGGCCCCACACGAGGCTGACTCCGGCGCGCGGGTCGAAGCGTCGCGACAGCACGGCCGGCAGCTGGGTGATGAGGCTGCCGAGCGCGAAGGTCAGGTCCTCGGTCAGGTGCGGGCGCGACGTGTGGCCGCCGCGGCCGCTGAGCACGACGTGGATCTGGTCGGAGGCGCCGGTGATCGCCCCCTCGCGGATGCCGATCCGACCGACGTCGAGCGAGGGATCGCAATGCAGGGCGAAGATCCGACTGACCCCGGCCAGCACGCCCTCGGAGAGCAGCCGCAGAGCGCCGCCGGGCATGACCTCCGCGGCCGGCTGGAAGATCAGCCGGACCCG
>JAJUII010000051.1 GCA_029265505.1 Aeromicrobium choanae | reverse complement strand
GCGACTGCCTCGACGCCGCTCGCCGCATCGACGAGGAGGCGTCGGCACGGGCCAAGGAGCGGTGCGACGTCCTCGACGCGCGGGAGCTGGCGGACCTGCAGGCGGCCTGGGGGGTCGAGGACCGGGGCCGCCGTCCGGCAGGGTACGCCGGTGCGCTGTCGTCGCTGACCAAGGAGCAGGATCGTCGCCGCAAGCGCATGGCGCGCGACGCGATCGACGGGGTCCTGCTGGACCTGCTGTCGTTCCAGCGTGATGTGCTCGCCCACCAGCTGCGGGCGGGCGTCGCCCCGATCAACGCCGACGTCGCCGCCGACATCGCGGCGATGGCCGAGCGCACGACGCCGGAGCAGACCTTGGAGGCGATCGACGCGATCGTGGAGTGTCGTGAGGCGCTGCAGGCGAATGCGGCCCCGCAACTGGCGCTCGAGCGGATGATGACGAGGTTCCTGCCATGAAGCGTGGTGTCGCCGCCGGTCTGATCGCCATGGTGCTGGGGCTCGCCCTGGTCGCCGGCGCGGTCAGCGTCGTGCTGCTCAGGTCGGGTCCGGCCCCAGACCCGGAGCCCCTCGAGGCGACGGCGCCCGCCGGGCTCGAGCGGTTCTACGCCCAAGAGCCCTCCTGGCGGGACTGCGGAGAGCACCGCTGCACCACGATCGAGGTGCCGATCGACTACGACGACCCCGAGGGCGACACGCTGGAGCTCGCGGTCCGGCGGGTTCCAGCGACCGGCGACGGCGGCAAGGTCATCTTCGCCAACCCGGGCGGGCCGGGTGGCTCGGCCCAGGACTTCGTCGGCTACCTCGCCTCCCGGCTGCCGGGGGACCTGCGCCGAACGCACGACGTGGTCGGGATCGACCCGCGCGGCGTGGGGGAGAGCACGCCCCTGCGCTGTCTGTCGGACGCCGAGTTCGACGAGTTCATCGACACCGATCCGGATCCGGACGACGCGGCCGGGATCACGGCGCTGTCGGAGGCGGTCCGCGCCATGGGCGAGGCGTGCCACCGCAACTCCGGCGAGCTGGCGGCCCATGTGTCGACCGAGGAGGCCGCCCGCGACCATGACATCGCCCGCGCCGTCCTGGGTCAGGAGAAGATGATCTGGTTCGGGTTCTCGTACGGCACCCAGCTCGGCGCGACCTACGCCGAGCTCTTCCCGGACAAGGTCGGGGCGATGGTGCTCGACGGCGCCGTGGACGTCACGCTGGACGCGGTCGACTCCGGGCTCGGCCAGGCGACGGGGTTCCAGCAGGCTCTGGAGGCCTACCTGGCGTATTGCGTCGGCCTCGAGCGGTGCCCGGTCGGCGGGTCGGTGGACGCGGGCATGGACACGATCACCGATCTGATGCAGCAACTGAGCGACCGCCCCCTGCGGGCGCGCGGCGGCCGGCTGCTGACCGAGGGTCGCGCCTTCTACGGGATCGCGATGGCGCTGTATTCGAAGGAGACCTGGTCGTTCCTGACCACCGCCCTGGACGGGCTGGTCGACGGGAACGCGGACCTGCTGCTGGCGCTGAGCGACGCGTACTTCGAGCGCCGCAGCGACGGATCGTTCGCGAACAACTCCGGTCAAGTCATCTACGCCGTGAACTGCCTCGACGAGGCCGACGCCCCGGACGCGCGAGAGACCGCCGAGCTGATCGACCGGTTCCGCACGGTCTCACCGGTGTTCGGCGCGGCCCTGGGCTGGGGCGTCATGGCCTGTCACGACTGGCCGATCGAGGCGACCCACCCCCAGCGTGCGGTGCGGGCCGAGGGCGCGCCGCCGATTCTCGTGGTGGGCACGACGCGCGATCCGGCGACGCCGTACGCGTGGTCCGAGGCGATGGCCTCGCAGTTGGAGTCGGGGGTGCTGCTGACGCGCGAGGGCGACGGGCACACCGCCTACACGTCGGGCAACGAGTGCATCACCGACGCGGTCGACGCCTACCTGCGTGACGGCACCGTCCCGAAGGACGGCACGGTCTGCGCCGAGTGAGGCCTCCGGTCTCAGTCGCGGATCGCCTCGTGGTGGCGGATGACCTCGCTGATGATGAAGTTCAGGAACTTCTCGGCGAACGCCGGATCGAGGTCGGCCTCGACGGCCTTGGCGCGCAGGCGCTCGATCTGACGGCGCTCGCGGTCGGGGTCGGCCGGCGGCAGATCATGGTCGGCCTTGAGGCGCCCGACGCGCTTGGTGCACTTGAAGCGCTCGGCCAGCAGATGCACGAGCGCGGCGTCGATGTTGTCGATGCTCGCCCGGATGTCCTCGAGCTCGGCCTGGGTCGCGGGGTCCACGCGCCGATCATACGGGCCGAACCCGGGGTTCTCCCCGGGTGGACCGACCCGGTATAGTCCACACTTGGTTCGGCGGGCGATCCTCGTCGAATCGCGCCGCCTTAGCTCAGTCGGTAGAGCATCTCACTCGTAATGAGAAGGTCGTCGGTTCGATTCCGACAGGCGGCTCCCAGAATGCCGCCGGATCCGCATCCAGCCCGCGGGCGCGACCGCCCTCTCAGCTGAAGACGCCGACTTCCTTGATCGAATAGCCGTACCTGGTCGCGCGCTCGACCCCCTGGATCCGCACGAAGCGCGCGGACGTCGGCTCGAAGCGCACCGTGTCCAGACCGCCGTCGCCGGCACCGACGAGCGCGACGTCGGTCCACCGACGTCCGTCGAGCGAGGTCTGCACGCGGTATTGACGGGCGTAGGCGGTCTCCCACTCGATGGTCACCTTCGAGACCTGGCGGGCGGACAGGAACTCGACCTGCAGCCAGGCGTCGTCCTCACCCCACCGGCTGGCCCAGCGCGTCGAGGTGTCCCCGTCGATCGCGCGTCCGGGCTTGAGGTTCGTCAGCAGGTTCCACTCGGTCGAGCTGGCCGAGGCGATCGCGTCGCGGGCGAGGTTCTCGCCCGGCGCGAACCGGGTGGTCGACTGCCACATCCGCAGGTACGACTCCGCGCCCGCGGCCAGGTCCTCGACGATCGCGTCGCCGGCCTGGACCCGCAGGCTCTCGATCCAGTCCGGGATCATGCCGTAGTGCGAGACGCCCTCGGCGTTGTAGTCCCACGTCCGCTCGCCGGTCACCTGGCGATCGAGGACGGTGCCGTCGTGCGCCGTGAACGGGTACCGGATCTTCGCGGCCTCCGACGGCGGTGACGCGGTGCCGCCGAAGCCGTTCATGTCCGTGCCGTAGCCGTAGGCCACCCCGTACTGGTCACGCAGCGGCTTGGTGTCGGCCCACTGCCTCACGAAGTCCGTCGCGTTGTGCCCGTACTGGGTCGCGAACCCACCCAGTGCGTACAGCCGCTCCATGTGCTCGTCGGCCAGCCAGTCGTGGCTCGACACCGCTCCCGGGTACGCCTCGGCCTCGAGGATGTCCAAGGCCCGCCCGGCGGCCTTCGCGCTCATGTGGTCGAGCTCGACGATCATGTTGCGCTCGATCATGCCGCGCAGGGCGTACTCGCCCAGCTTCGTCAGTCCCCGCGGATTGCAGTGCGGCGCCTGCGGATAGATCGGCGCGAGCGCCGGGACACCGGGGACGTTCGCGATCGGGCCGGGGATCACCCCGCCGATCACGGTGTTGTCGGGGACCTCGCCGGGCTTGCAGGTCCGTGGGTTCCACCATGTGCCGGTGGTGATCAACTGGCCGACGTTGACCAGGAGGCCGGTGACGTCCTCGTCGTACCGGACGCCGCACAGCGCGTTGTCGAACTTGTGGCACAGGAACATGCTCGTGACGCCCTTGGCCTTCAGCTCGTCCAGGCCCCGGTCGATGTCGGCCTTCGTGCACTGCGGCGCACCCAGCACCTGTTTGCAGCCGAACGGCTCGGACACCTCGACGCCGAGGACGACGGCGAGCTTCCCGTCGGCGATGACGCGGCGCGCCTGCTCTGGGGAGGTGACGATGCGATACCAGCCTCGGCCCGGTCCGCCGTACTGGCGGTCGATGAAGTCCTGCAGGTCGTAGGCGGCTGCGATCTGGCGACGAACGGTGTCCATGTCGTCGCAGCCGTACCGGTTCGGGCCGGCGACCACGCCCAGGATCGGGCACAGGCCCGGGTTCGACACCATGTCGTTGACCATGATGCGCTGACCGCCGCGCCAGGCCCGCTCGACCCACTTGTAGTACATCTGCTGGTGCGTCAGTGAGGAGTAGGTCGGCCAGTCGGCGAAGGTGGGCCAGCCGACCGTGTCATGAGGGTCGAGCAGGCCACGACCGGCGTCGCCGTTCGTGAGATTCTCCAGGATGGACACGCGGTGGCGGTCGCAGTCCTTCAGGGCGTCGGCGATGCCCTGCTCGCTCCACGTCGAGCCGCACACGGCGTTCCCGCCCATGCCCAGGTCCATGAACATGTGGGTGTGGGCGTCGATGTAGCCCACCACGTCGCCGTTCGCGTCGGTGCCGCGGTGGGGCTCGCCGATCGCGTTCACCTCCGACTCGGGACTCGGTGTGGAGATCGGCACCCACCACCCGGACTCGGCGGTGGCGGTCGAGCCGGTCGCCAGCAGGAGCACCAGGCTCAGCGTCGTGATGAGTGCGGACTTCAGCGTGCGCGTCACAGATTTCCCCCCGGTCGTCTGGCACGGAACTCTAGGTGTGATCTGTCTCACGAACAATCCTGGCCACTCGCAGCTCACCTCGGGGACGCCGCCGGTGGGCCCCGCACCCCTCGGGGCCCACCGGCCCGGCCTCAGACCGCCGCGGCGGCCGTCTCGTGGCCGGCCAGGGCGACCAGCTCCGCGCCGTCGATGCGGTAGGTCTCCCACACGTCGAGCTGCTCACCGCCGTGCTCGACGAGGGCCTTGCGCAGCGAGTTGCGGTTGACGACCTGACCCTCGATGCGGGTGTAGCCGTGCTCCACAGCGATCCGCGCCATCTCGACCATCAACGCCATGCCGGCCCCCTGGCCGCGGGCCTCCGGGTCGACGTAGAAGTCCTCGACGTGGATGCCGGGGGCGGCGTCCCACGTCGAGTAGGTGCGGTACCACAGCACCATCCCGGTGACCCGGCCGCCGTGCTCCGAGACGTGGGCGTACAGGACCGGGTCGGGGCCGAACAGGGTCGTCCGCAGCGTCTGCTGATCCATCCGACAGTGGTCCTCCTCGCCGTGGAACGCGGCCAGGGCGTGGATCATCTCGGTCAGTCGGGGCACATCGGTGACGACCGCGGGACGGACCAGGGTGACGGGGTGACGGGGGTGGGTGTTCATTCGGATTTCCTTTCGTAGGGACCGCAATGGTGGTCCCATGCTGGGCGTCCGAACCCCCTCGTGGCGAGTGGATGGTCAGGGAGTCGACGACCGTCGCCGGGTCACCCGGTGCACGAAGTCCGTCCCCGACTCGTTCGGGGCCGGCTCCCAGACGGTCACCGCGACCGTCACGTCCAGGCCCAGGGCGACGAGCGTCTCCTGATCGATCACCCGCTTGGCCAGCTGTGCCTTCAGCGGCTCGAACTCGGCCACGAAGGCCCAGGTCGCCATTCGGCCCCAGCGGGTCGTCGGGAACAGCGTCTCCAGGCGCCGAGCGACGACGAACATCGTCTCGTCGTCGCGGGCCGCCGAGGTCGTCGGCACCACGTCGACCCGCACCGCCGCCGTGCCGGACTCGGCCACCTGCCGCAGCAGGTCGATCGAGCCGCGGCGGCTGAGGGTCTGGGTCGCCGGATCGTGACCCACCAGCTCGCCGGAGATCGGCGGGAAGGTGCCCTCGTCGACCGTCGACTGGATCGGCCGGAGCATGACGATCCACTCGCGCTTGTCGGGGCGGGCCAGTGGATCGACCTGGTGGATGTGCGCGGTGGTGCGCATCCGCCCGCCCATCAGCTCCAGGTCGATGCGCTCACCGTCCGGGAAGGTGAGCGGGCCGCCGATGATGTCGAACGAGGTCATCGCGGAACTCGGCTCGCGGCCGGTGATGAGTCGGATCAGTCGCTCGGCGGTGCCGTTCCAGTCCTTCAGGTGGCCCGAGTCGTCGAAGACGAAGAGGAAGACGCCGATCGAGTTCAACAGGCTGTCGGTGCGCACCGGAGAGGTCGACCAGTCGCGTGGCCGCCGGGCGACCCAGGCGGAGAACAGTGCCACGATCATGCCGACGCGATGCGTCTCCTCGTAGCCGGAGACCTCGAGCGCGATGATCGAGATCACCAGGACCTGTGCGGCCAGGACGAAGATCCGCACCCGGCGGGATGGGTCGCGCTGGCGGGCGTTGAGGGTCAGGATCACGCCCAGCAGCAGCGCGAAGCAATAGGCGGCGTGCGCCATGAACGCCCACGTCGTGCGGAACTCCGCCGAGCTGAGCTCGGCGTGCGCCTCGGTGCGGACGACGATGATCATGGCCGGCTCGAGCGCGAAGGCGGCCCACAGCGCGAGCGGGATCCGCCACGGTCCGGTGGTGAGTCGGCGTGCGCCGACGAACGCGGCGGCCGAGGCGACCGACACCGCCGCGAGGATGACGGCGTTCGCCGGTCGGGTGACGCCGTTGTCGAGCTCGTCCCACAGGACGCCGGCGGTCCATGCGACGCAGGCCAGACAGATGATCGCGATCGGGCGGGCCGCCGCGGAACGACGGACCGGGAGCAGCGCTGCCGCGAGCAGCGTGAGCGCCGCCATCGCCAGGTCGACTCCGATCACGGCCCTCATTGTCTCAGTCGCGCTCTCCTCAGACGGTCGATTGCCGTTTCCAGCACGTCGGGCTGCTTGCAGAACGTCCACCGGACGAGCGTCCGACCCGGGTTGGAGCCGTCGGGGCGCTCGTCGTGGAACACCTGGTGGGGGATCGCCACCACCCCGGCACGGTGGGGCAGTTCGCGGCAGAACGCCAGGCCGTCGTCGAAGCCCAGACCGGAGATGTCCGTCGTGACGAAGTAGGTCCCCTCGGGGTGGAACACCTCGAAGCCCGCCTCCGCCAGGCCGGCGCCGAGCAGATCGCGGCGTTCGCGCAGCTGCGCGGCGAAGTCGGCGAAGTACGCGTCGGGCAGGGTGAGCGCCTCGGCGATCGCGTGCTGGAACGGCGTGCCGGAGGTGTAGCTGAGGAATTGCTTGGCGCCCATCAACGCCGCGACGAGGTCGGCCGGTCCGGTCGCCCAGCCGACCTTCCACCCGGTGAACGAGAAGGTCTTGCCGGCGCTGCTGATCGTCACGGTGCGGTCGACCATGCCGGGCAGCGTCGCGATCGACACGTGGGGAGCGTCGAAGGTGAGGTGCTCGTAGACCTCGTCGCTGACGACGACCAGGTCATGCTCGATCGCGACCTCGGCGACCGCCGCGAGCTCCTCACGGGTCAGCACCGCGCCGGTCGGATTGTGCGGGGTGTTGAGCACGATCGCCGTGGTCCGGTCGGTCACCGCCGCGCGCAGCTCGTCGATCGGCAGCCGGAAGTCCGGCGCGCGGAGCGTCACCGGCACGCGCCGCGCCCCGACCATCTGGATCATCGCGCGGTACGAGTCGTAGTACGGCTCCAGGACGAGGACGTCGTCACCGGGGTCCACCAGCCCGAGCAGGGCGGCGGCGATCGCCTCGGTCGCGCCCGTCGTCACCTCGACCTCGTGCTCGGGGTCGACCTCGAGGCCCTGGAAGCGGCGGCGGTGCTCGGCGATCGCCCGGCGCAACGGCGCGATGCCGGGCCCCGGAGCGTACTGATTGTGGCCGTCGCGGATCGCGGCGCACGCCAGCTCGCGGATCGCGGCCGGGCCGTCCTGGTCCGGGAACCCCTGACCGAGGTTGATCGCACCGGTCCGGAGGGCGAGCGCGCTCATCTCCGCGAAGATCGTGGTGCCGAGTCCGTCGAGGCGGGCGCTGAGCTTCTTCACACCTCGACCCTACGGCCGAAATAAGGTCGGCCCGCCGTTCTCGGGGGGTGAAACGGCGGGCCGACGGCAAGAACGACGGCTCTAGGCTCCTCGTACCTGCAGCACCCACCATAGCGCCCGGCCGAAGCGCTGCGGAAGAAGAACCGCGAAATCTCCGACGTGAATCAGGCCACATCGCGATCGGGTCTTGAGCGCATCGGTGAGAATGTGCCCATGTCGACGTCCACCGGCCGCTCGCGCGTCCTGCTCGTGCTGGGCCTGCTGCTCATCGTCACCGGCGTCGGGATCCTCGGCTGGTTCGGCTGGCAGTACTGGGGCACCAACATCGTCGCCCAGCGCGAGCACGACCGGATCCGGGCCGAGATCCGACAGCAGTGGCGATCGGACGATCCGGAGACGAAGATCGAGGGCGTCGGCCTGTTGCGCGTGCCGCGGTTCGGCGAGGACTTCGAGGTCCCGATCCTCGACGGCGACGATCCGGCGACCCTGGCCCGCGGGGTCGGCCGCGACACCGACGGTGCCGAGCCCGGCGAGATCGGCAATCTCGTGCTGTCGGGACACCGGGTGACCCACGGCGAGCCGTTCCGCGACTTCCTGAGCCTGCGCGCCGGCGACGAGGTGATCGTCGAGACCCGCACACACGTCCACACCTACGTGCTGCGTCAGGACGGTGACCGGATCCGTGTCCCGTTCACCACCTCGTGGCCCTTGTGGCCGGTCCCCGATCCCGACGCGGCCGGGCAGGAGCCCACCGAGGCCGTGGTCACCCTGGTGACCTGCGCCGAACTGTTCCGGACCGACGATCGCAACGTCGTGATCGGCGACCTCGAGTCCTCGGTCGAGAAGTAGTCCGCTCTAGGCTGGCGGCGTGCACGACTACCAGCGGCGGTTCATCGAGTTCGCCCTCGACCACGACGTCCTGAGGTTCGGATCCTTCACCCTGAAGTCCGGTCGGGTGTCGCCGTACTTCTTCAACGCGGGCGCCTTCGACACCGGAGCGCGACTGGCCGCGCTCGGCGGCTTCTACGCCGACGCGATCGCCGCCGCCGACCTCGACTTCGACGTGATGCTCGGACCCGCGTACAAGGGCATTCCGCTGGCCGCCGCGACGGCGATGAAGCTGTCCGACGCCCATGGGCGCGACGTGCCGTGGTGCTTCAACCGCAAGGAGGCCAAGGACCACGGGGAGGGAGGCCTCTTCGTCGGCGCCGAGCCGCGCGGAAGGCTGCTCGTGATCGACGACGTCATCACCGCCGGCACCGCGATCCGCGAGGTGATCGCGCTCGTCGAGGGCCTCGACGCCCACGTGGCGTCGGTGGTCGTCGCGGTCGACCGCCGCGAGCGCGGCACCGGCGACCTCTCCGCGATCCAGGAGGTCGAGCGCGACCACGGCATCGCCGTCCGGTCGATCGTCAGCTTCGACGACGTCATCGAGTACCTCGAGCAGTCCGGCCGCTTCGCCGAGCACCTGCCGGCTGTACGCGCCTATCGCGAGAGGTACGGGGTGACGTGACCGTCGGACCGTGGCGCGGACCGTGGCCCGACGACCCGCGCCTGGACCCGCAGCTGCTGCGTGAGGGCGACACGCGCAACGTGGCCGACCGCTACCGCTACTGGACCGTCGAGGCGATCGTCGCCGACTTGGACACCCGGCGTCACGATCTGCACGTCGCGATCGAGAACTGGCAGCACGACTTCAACATCGGGTCGATCGTGCGCACCGCGAACGCCTTCAACGTGGCCGGTGTCCACATCATCGGCAAGCGCCGGTGGAACCGTCGCGGCGCGATGGTCACCGACCGCTACGTCCACGTCCACCACCACTCGGACGCCGCCGCGTTCATCGCGTGGGCGGACCGCGAGCGGATCGCCGTCGTGGGCGTCGACAACCTGCCCGGCGCGGTGCCCCTGGAGACCACCGGGTTGCCGCGGTCGTGCGTCCTGGTGTTCGGGCAGGAGGGCCCGGGCCTGACCGAGGAGGTGGCCCGCGCCTGCGATCTCATGGTCGCGATCGCGCAGTTCGGATCGACCCGCTCGATCAACGCCGGAGCCGCCGCGGCGATCGCCATGCACGCCTGGATCCGTGAGCACGCCGACCTGTCGTCGATGGAATACTGAAGGTCACCACGAGTTCCCACACAGGAGGACCCATGCCCGTCGCCACTCCCGAGGTCTACGCCGAGATGCTGGACCGGGCGAAGAACGACTCCTTCGCCTACCCCGCGATCAACGTGACGTCGTCGCAGACGCTCAACGCCGCCCTGGCCGGTTTCGCCGAGGCCGAGAGCGACGGCATCATCCAGATCTCGACCGGTGGTGCCGAGTACCTGTCCGGGCCCACCGTCAAGGACATGGTCACCGGCTCGCTCGCATTCGCCGCATACGCCCACGAGGTCGCCAAGAAGTACCCGATCAACGTGGCGCTGCACACCGACCACTGCCCCAAGGAGAAGCTCGACGGCTTCGTCCGTCCCCTCCTGGCGGCCTCGGCCGAGCGCGTGAAGAACGGCGGCCTGCCGTACTTCCAGTCGCACATGTGGGACGGCTCGGCCGTCCCGTTGGAGGAGAACCTGCAGATCGCGCAGGAGCTGCTCGCCGCGTCCGCCGCCGCCGACGTCATCCTCGAGGTGGAGATCGGCGTCGTCGGTGGCGAGGAGGACGGCATCGAGGCCGAGATCAACGAGAAGCTCTACAGCACGCCGGAGGACGCCCTCGCGACCGTCGAGGCTCTCGGTCTGGGCGAGAAGGGCCGCTACCTGACGGCGCTGACCTTCGGCAACGTCCACGGTGTCTACAAGCCCGGCAGCGTCAAGCTCCGTCCGGAGGTGCTCAAGAACGCCCAGGAGGCGGTCCAGACGAAGTACGGCAAGGAGCGCGCCTTCGACTTCGTCTTCCACGGCGGCTCCGGGTCCTCGGCCGAGGAGATCGCCGCGGCGGTCGACTACGGCGTCGTCAAGATGAACATCGACACCGACACCCAGTACGCCTTCACCCGCCCGATCGCCGATCACGTCTTCCGCAACTACGACGGCGTGCTGAAGGTCGACGGCGAGGTCGGCAACAAGAAGGTCTACGACCCGCGCTCGTGGGGCAAGGCCGCCGAGGCCGGCATGGCCGCGCGCGTCGTCGAGGCGTGCCAGGCGCTGCGCAGCGCAGGCACCCGCATCTGAGCTCGGCGGCTGCACTCCACCCCGACGAACCAGTAGGGTCGGGGTGGAGTCGGCCGCCTGAGCCGGCAGGGAAGGGGTTCTGATGAAGACCGTCGTGACGGGTGTCGACAACTCCGAGACGGCTGCAGCGGCAGCACGCAAGGCCGCCGAGCTGGCCGCCGCCACCGGTGCGCGGTTGCACATCCTGTCCGCCTTCGGCGACTTCGAGGCCGAGCGGATCAACGTCGGCTCCGAGGAGATCCTCGTCAGCAACGAGCAGACCGCCAAGAGCATCGCGCACGACGTCGTCGTCGAGCTCCGCACGACCCATCCCGACTTGGAGATCACCTTCGGCGCCGCCGAGGGCGACCCGGCCGAGGCCCTGGTGCGCGCCGCCAAGGAGCTGGACGCCGACGTCATCGTGATCGGCAACAAGCGCGTCCAAGGCATCTCGCGGATCCTCGGCAGCATCGCCCGCGACGTCGCGGCGCATGCGCCGTGCGACGTCTACGTCGCGCACACGCACGTCAAGTGACGGAGTGTCATCGATGACCAACCTGCTGGGAGAGCCCCCCGAGACACTGTTGCCCCCGGACCCCGGTGCCGACGAGCTCGACGCCGGGACCGACCCGGTCGAGGTGGTCCGGTCGCATCCCGACTCGACCGCCGCGTGGTCCCTGCTGTCCGAGCGCGCCCTGGGCGAGGGCCGTGACATCGAGGGCTACGCGTTCGCCCGCACCGCCTACCACCTCTCGCTCGACGCCCTGCGGCGCCACGGGTGGAGAGGTCACGGTCCGGTGCCGTGGGCGCACGAGCCGAATCGCGGGTTCCTGCGCTCGCTCGCCGTGCTGGCGACCGCCAGTGAGCGCCTCGGTGACGACGCCGAGGCCCACCGCTGCCGCGAGTTCCTCCGCGAGTCCAGCCGCGAAGCCTACGACGCGCTCGTCGGCTGACTCCCGCCGGCGGGGGTGACCGGCAGTCGCATCGTCAGCGCTCCGGGCACGATGCGCCACGAGTGCACCGCGCTCGGTCCGGTCAGCTCGCCGTCACTCGTGCAGCCGAGGGGTGCAGAGTCCACTCGCACCCGTCGCGCGGTCGTGTACTCCACGTAGTCCTCGTCGGCGTGCGTCCCGCGGCTGAGGTGGAGGGCGTACGCGATCCGCCGCGGCACCGTCGAGGCGAAGACGACCGCGACGTCCATCAGACCGTCGTCGACCAGGGCGTGCGGCAACAGCTCACCGCCGCCGCCCACGAACCGGCCGTTGCCGACCGCGACCTGCGCGATCCGCCCGCCCAGCTCGCGATCGTCGATGCGGACCCGCAGGCGAGGCGTGCGACTGAACAGGGTCGACACGGCGCCCGCCGCGTAGGCGAGGGGACCGAGCACCGGCTTGACCGGAGCGGAGCGCTCCGCCGCCTGTGCGCCGAGGCCGAGGTGCGCCGCGTTGACCACGACGTGGTCGTCGCCGTCGACGATGAGGTCGATCGCCCGATCCGTCCCCTCCGCGAGTGCGCGGGCGCTGCCGACCGGGTCGTCGGGCAGCTCGAGGGTGCGCGCGAAGTCGTTGCCGGTGCCGAGCGGGACGAGGCCCACGACCGTCCGGTCGAGCCGGTCGGCGTCGTACAGGGCCTGGACCACGGCGTGTAGACTGCCGTCCCCGCCGAGGACGGCGACGAGCCCCGCGTCGTCGTGGTCGGCCAGCTCCCGTGCGAGATCCTCGGGACCCTCGGTCGCCACGTAGTCGACGCGGGCGAACTCGCGCAGGCACGTCAGCACCTGCGCGATCGTCTCTTCGTCGGAGGTGCCGGCCGAAGCGTTGCCGATGGCGAGCCAGGTGTCCACGCCGTCACGCTACCGGTGCGCGGCCCCACGGGCGGCCGATCCGCCGGCGACGCCCGAGGCGTCTAGGATTGTCCGGTACGAGCCCGCACGCGGGCTTTCCGTCTGGTTAGGGGTGGCACCGCATGCCCGCAGTCGTGATCGTCGGCGCCCAGTGGGGCGACGAGGGCAAGGGCAAGGCGACCGATCTGCTCGGCAGCCGGGTCGACTACGT
>JAJUII010000144.1 GCA_029265505.1 Aeromicrobium choanae | reverse complement strand
CGCCCGGTCGTGTGGGACGTGCTCGAAGAGGTCATCACCGAGCACCCGGTGCTGCTGAACCGTGCGCCCACGCTGCACCGTCTGGGCATCCAGGCGTTCGAGCCGCAGCTGATCGAGGGCAAGGCCATCCAGATCCACCCGCTGGTCTGCTCGGCCTTCAACGCCGACTTCGACGGTGACCAGATGGCCGTGCACCTGCCGCTGTCCGCCGAGGCCCAGGCCGAGGCGCGCATCCTGATGCTCTCGACGAACAACATCCTCAAGCCGTCCGACGGCCGTCCGGTCACCATGCCGACGCAGGACATGATCATCGGCCTGTACTTCCTCACGCTCGAGCGTGACGGTCGTCCGGGCGAGGGTCGCTCCTTCATCTCGGCCGCCGAGGCTCAGATGGCGTTCGAGCGCGGCGAGATCTCGCTGCAGAGCAAGATCAAGATCCGGATCGACGGCGAGCTGCGGGAGACCACCCTCGGCCGCGCCATCTTCAACGAGGCGCTGCCGGAGGACTACCCGTACGTCAACTTCCAGGTCGGCAAGAAGGAGCTCGGCGTCATCGTCAACGACCTCGCCGAGCGCTACAGCAAGGTCGACGTCGCCAACGCCCTGGACAACCTCAAGGACATGGGCTTCCACTGGGCCACCCGCTCGGGTGTGACGATCTCCATGGACGACGTCGTCAGCCCGGAGGAGAAGGCGGGCATCCTGGAGAAGTACGAGGGTCAGGCCGCCAAGGTCCAGGCCCAGTTCGACCGCGGTCTGATCACCGAGGACGAGCGTCGCCAGGAGCTCATCGAGATCTGGACCCAGGCCACGGCCGAGGTCGCGTCCAAGATGGAGCAGCTGTTCCGCGCCAGCGGCGACAACCCGATCTGGATGATGGTCAACTCCGGTGCTCGCGGCAACATGATGCAGTTGCGTCAGATCGCCGCCATGCGAGGCCTGGTGGCCAACCCGAAGGGCGAGATCATCCCGCGCCCGATCAAGGCGAACTACCGCGAGGGCCTGTCGGTCGTCGAGTACTTCATCGCGACCCACGGTGCGCGCAAGGGTCTGGCCGACACCGCCCTGCGTACCGCCGACTCGGGTTACCTCACGCGTCGTCTGGTCGACGTCAGCCAGGACGTCATCATCCGCGAGGAGGACTGCGGCACCGAGCGTGGCCTGCCCAAGACGATCGCGACGCGGCTCGAGGACGGGACCTTGGTCGCGGCGGAGAACGTCGAGACGTCGGCCTACGCACGCAATGCGGCCGTCGACATCGTCCACCCCGAGACCGGCGAGGTGCTGGTCGCGGCGGGCGACGACCTCGGTGACGTCGAGATCAGCCGCCTCATCGCCGCCGGCGTGGAGACGATCAAGGTCCGCACGGTCCTGACCTGCGAGGCCCGGACCGGCACCTGCGCCAAGTGCTACGGCCGCTCCCTGGCGACCGGCAAGCTCGTCGACATCGGTGAGGCCGTCGGCACCATCGCGGCCCAGTCGATCGGTGAGCCCGGCACCCAGCTGACGATGCGCACCTTCCACACCGGTGGTGTGGCCGGTGACGACATCACGCACGGTCTGCCGCGCGTGGTGGAGCTCTTCGAGGCCCGCCAGCCCAAGGGCAAGGCGCCGATCACCGAGGCGGCCGGTCGGATCACGATCGACGACTCGGACAAGGGCCGCAAGATCATCGTCACCCCCGACGACGGCGCGGAGCCGATGGAGTACCCGGTCACCAAGCGCGCCCGTCTGCTGGTGCGCGACGGCGACCACGTCGAGGTCGGTCAGCAGCTCACGCACGGTACGCCCGATCCGCAGGAGGTTCTGCGCATCCTCGGCGTCCGCAAGGCCCAGGAGCACCTCGTGGACGAGGTCCAGGAGGTCTACCGCAGCCAGGGCGTGGCGATCCACGACAAGCACATCGAGATCATCGTGCGCCAGATGCTCCGTCGCGTGACGGTCATCGAGCAGGGCGACTCCAACCTCATCCCGGGCGATCTGGCCGATCGCACGGTCTTCGAGGAGGAGAACCGCCGCGTGGTCGCCGAGGGCGGCACGCCCGCCTCGGGTCGTCCGGTGCTGATGGGCATCACGAAGGCCTCGCTGGCCGTCGAGTCGTGGCTGTCGGCCGCCTCCTTCCAGGAGACGACCCGAGTGCTCACCGAGGCCGCGATCCAGGGCAAGTCCGACTCCCTGCGTGGCCTGAAGGAGAACATCATCATCGGCAAGCTGATCCCGGCCGGCACCGGCCTGGAGCGGTACCGCAACATCCGCGTCGAGCCGACCGAGGAGGCCCGCCAGAACGCCTACGCGGTCAGCGGGTACGACACGTTCGACTACCAGTTCGGTGGCTCGGACTCCGGCCCGGTGGCGCTGGACGACTACGACTTCAGCTTCGACAACTGAGCTGAGTCACGCGAAGGGGCCCTGCCGCACGGCAGGGCCCCTTCGTCGTGTCCGGGGCTTGGTCAGCGCAGACCGTGGCCGAGCGGCCGGTGCACGGGCGGTGGCGTCGCCGCCTCCACGCCGCGGTCCCACACGTCCGGGTGCTCCTCGGTGGAGTGATAGCGATCCTCCCGCGGGTCGCGGAACATCCAGGTCAGACGCGGCTCGAACACCGGGCGGAAGACGGTCGCGACGGGAGCGGTCATGAGGAGGTTCGCCACGATCGTCGCGACCACGATGCAGCCCAGCACGGCTGTCGCGCCGTAGGGCTCGATCTGGCCCCACAGGTCGAAGTGCCGGTCGAGCCACAGGATCACGAAGCCGTGCAGGAGGTAGCAGTAGAACGTGCGCCCGCCGAGGGCCGTGGTCCAGGACCGGCCGTGGGGGATGAGCGACAGGGCGGCCAGCACGAGGACGAAGCCGAGGATGAGCAGGCTGGCGCGGATCGCGATGCCCTCGACGGGACCGGCGCCGAGCTCGTCGTAGCGGGTCTTCCACAGCAGCCAGGTCGTCGGCCAGCGGGAGGCCCAGTCGCCGGCGAACAGTTGGCACAGCACGAACGTGCCGCCCAGG
This sequence comes from Aeromicrobium choanae, assembly GCA_029265505.1. Classification (GTDB taxonomy): domain Bacteria; phylum Actinomycetota; class Actinomycetes; order Propionibacteriales; family Nocardioidaceae; genus Aeromicrobium; species Aeromicrobium choanae_A. Next base: position 3,634 of record JAJUII010000144.1, on the reverse strand, counting down.
AGCGCGACCGACACCAGGCGGATCCGCAGGTCCGCCAGGCGCAGGAAGACCGCACGGTCGAAGTGCAGGCCGATCACGTAGAACGGCAGCAGACCGAGCACCTTCGGCAGCGCCAGCACGTTGGGGATCTCGATCAGCCCGGCGAGCAGGCTGATCGCCACCGAGGTCGCGATCGGATGCTTGAGCGCACGCCAGATGGGGGTCGTGATCCGCCAGATGAACAGCGCGGCGAGGAACCAGCCCAGCCACTGCGGCGAGAGGATCATCAGATGCTCCGGCTCGCCGTCGTAGTGTCGGGTGATCAGCTGCAGGCCGGTCTCCACGAGCAGGTACGGCACGATCAGTGTGGACACGATCCGGCGGACCTGGCGGAAGTCGCCCACGTAGTGACGTGCGGTGTAGCCCGAGATCAGGATGAAGAACGGCATGTGGAACGCGTAGATCCACGTGTAGACACCCCGGGCGGAGTCCATGACCACCAGCTCGGTCAGGGAGTGCCCGATGACGACCAGCAGCATGACCCAGTACCGCGCGTTGTCGAGGTAGGCGACGCGTTCGCGGGGGGCGGAGGTTTGCACCGGCAACGGGTCGAGGCGGCTCATCGACTCGACCCTAGTGCGGCGCGGCGCTCACTGCTCGTCGGTCGCCTGCTGTCCGGGTGGGAGGATGAACAGCGAGAGGTAGTTCGCCCGTGCGGACAGCGTGTGCACCGTGCGCACGACGTTCCCGTCGTCGTCGGGGGCCCACGTGGTCACGATGACCTCGTTGAGGTCGGCCACGACGTCGCGCTGCAGCTCGGTCTCGTCCACCCGCTCGGACGTGAAGCGCTCGGCGACCTCGGTGGCGATCGAGGCCCGCAGGGTGGTCATCGAGGCGAAGGCGCTGCGGCGGCTCGACAGCAGCACGGTCGCGCTCGACGGTGGAGTGAAGCCGTCGATCACGGGGGAGTCCTCGGGAGCGTCGAGATCCATCTTGGGCCAGATCCAGCCCGACCGCTCGACCCGATCCTCGATCGACGGCGGGTCGTCGAGCTCCTCGGGCTCACGCTGGGCCTGGCCCTCGCGCGGGTCTCCGACGTACTGGACCCACAGCTGCATCACGGGTCGCTCCAACGAGGCGACGTTGCCGGTGCGCGAGGACAGCTCGCCGGGGTCGACGGTCAGCCGCACGTGCAGCTCGCGGTCGCCGGGGGTCGTCCCGACGACGTCGAGCTCACAGCCGGCGACGCGTTCGCGGCGCTGCGTGCAATAGGCCGCCAGGTCGTCGGTCTCGATCTCGGCGTCCGGCAGCAGCACGGTCAGCTGGGCGAGCATGCGGCGGACGACCGAGGTGGGGTCGCCGTCGATCCGCATGAGTGAGATGAAGGTGTCCGGGCGCGGGGGCTCGTCGAGGTCCTCGAAGGTGTCGCCCTCCGGGCGCAGGCTCGGCGTCGCCGTCGTCGAGGGCGTCTCGGTGGGCTCGGAGCCCTCCTCAGCCGCCTCCACGGCGGCCTCCTCGGCCTGCACCGCCTCGAGCTCGGGGCGGTAGGCGGCGATCAGTCTCTCACTGCGGAAGCGCACGAGCGGCCCGAGCTGGACCGCGCCGGCCGGGACGCGCAGCCCGTAGGCGATGGGGCTGGCCGGACCGGACTCGTGCGACTCGACCTCGGGGGGAGCCGTGGTGCGGTCGGCGCTCGGAATGGTGCTGTCGGTCGTGCAGGCGGTCACCGACAGGGCGAGCGCCGCGACGACGGCTGCAGTCAAGCGGCGCATCGATCTCCCGGGGCTGAAACGGACCTCCACAGACTAGCCGGTGGACCCGTATGGTTCTGACCATGTTCGCTCCCAGCCAGCCTGAATCGATTTTCACCTATGGTGCTCCCGCCCTGAAGTTCGGCCCCGGCGCCCGGCACGAGATCCCCCACGACCTGGGACGGTTCGCCCCGCGCCGGGTCCTGATCGTGACCGACCCCGGGGTCGCCGCGACGGGTGCTCCGCAGGAGCTCGCCGACCAGATCGCCGCGACCGGCGTCGAGGCCGTGGTCTACGACGGATCGCGGATCGAGCCCACCGACGGCAGTCTCGAGGCTGCGATCGACTTCGCGCGTCAGAGCGGACCGTTCGACGTCGTGATCGCCGTGGGCGGCGGGTCGAGCATCGACACCGCGAAGGCGGTGAACCTGCTGCTGACGAACGAGGGCGAGCTGATGGACTACGTCAACGTCCCCGTCGGCAAGGGCCGGGCGCCGTCCCAGCCGCTGCTGCCGCTCGTCGCGGTGCCCACCACGACCGGCACCGGCAGCGAGAGCACCACGATCTGCGTGCTCGACGTCGTCGACCAGCACGTGAAGACCGGCATCTCGCACGCGGCCCTGCGGCCGACGTACGCGGTCGTCGACCCGGAGCTGACCGTCTCCCAGCCGGCCGGAGTCACCGCGGCCTCGGGCCTGGACATCCTGTGCCACGCGCTGGAGAGCTACACGGCGCGGCCGTACACGTCCTACGAGGCCAAGAAGCCGCACGAGCGGGTGCCGTACTGCGGCTCGAACCCGATCGCCGACCTGTGGTCGGAGAAGGCGCTGACCTTGATGAGCCGTGCCTTCCGCCGTGCGGTCCGCGACGGGTCGGACGTCGAGGCACGTCACGAGATGGCCATGGCGGCGACGTTCGCCGGGCTCGGGTTCGGCAACGCGGGCGTGCACATCCCGCACGCGAACGCCTACCCGATCGCGGGTCAGGTCGGCGACTTCCACCCTGCGGACTACCCGGAGCCGGACGGCTCGACCGGCCACGGACTCGTGCCGCACGGCATGGCGGTCTCGATGACGGCGCCGGCCGCCTTCCGGTTCACCTTCGAGGCCGACCCGGACCGCCATGTGCGGGCCGCGCGGCTGCTCGCACCGGACGCGGAGATGACCGACGATCCGGCGGATCTGTTGCCGACCGTGCTGACCGCGATCATGCGGGACGTGGGCGTCCCCTCGGGCTTGGCCGAGCTCGGCTTCGGCGAGGCCGAGCTGCCCACGCTGGCGGAGGGCACGTTGAAGCAGCAGCGCCTCCTGGCGACCGCGCCGCGTGAGGTCACCGCCGACGACGTGGTGACGATCCTCGCCGACTCCGTCGAGCTGTGGTGACGGCGCGACCGTGACCGAGCGGTCGACCGCCACGGATCGGGTGTTCGCGCTGCTGCGCGAGCGCATCGTCTCCGGTGAGCTGCCGGCAGGCTCGCAGCACTCGGTCTACCGGCTGGCCGAGCAGCTGGAGGTCTCGCGGACGCCGGTCCGCGAGGCGGTCCTGCGTCTCGCCGATCTCGGACTCGTCTCGGTCGAGCGCAATCGCGGCATCCGGATCCGGGGTGTCGGGCAGGCCGACGTGCGTGAGGTGTTCGAGCTGCGGCTGCTGCTGGAGGTGCCGGCGGCGGCGATCGCGGCGCGCCGGGCCGACGCGGGGCTGCGTGCCGACCTGGCGGCCAACGTCGAGGTCACCCGGCGACATGCCGCGGCCGACCGGGAGCCGGAGTTCAGTCGGGTCGATCGCGACTTCCACCACCTGGTGGCCTCGGCCTCGGGCAATTCTCGCCTGGTGGCCGAGGTGGGGCGGCTGCGCGACTCGATCCAAGCCAGGGGAGTGTCGACCTTCGGGCGCTCCCGGCCGCT
>JAJUII010000132.1 GCA_029265505.1 Aeromicrobium choanae | reverse complement strand
CGACCTCGCCGGACCGGTAGGCCAGCATGCGGACGACGCCCATCGGCAGCAGCCAGACGGTGGCGATCAGGGTCGCGGCGATCGCGGCGTAGAGGGTCGTGTCGCTCACGAGCGAGACGTACCCGCTGGGGTCGATCTGACGCGTCGGGGCTCGGCAGAGGCCTCAGAGCTGGTCGACGAGGCCCTCGAGCTCGGCGTAGGCCGCGGCGATCTCGGGGCGAGCGTGCGAGCCGACCCAGACGGTGACCCGGCGCTTGGGGTCCTGCTCGCACGGCATCCACTCGGCGACCCAGCTGTCGACGGCCTCCTCGAGGGAGCCCTCGATCCGATGGATGGTCATGCGAGCGGGGGCGGGGAGGTCCAAGGGCGTGTCGGCGGTCGCCCGCACGTACACCTGGCCGTACGAGTCGGCCGACAGGATCGCCAAGGCCGCTCGGATGCACGGAAGATCGGCGGCGTCGCCGGCGATCAGGATGTGGTCGACGGGAAGACGACGACGGTGGGACCTCATGGCTATAAGCATAGCCTTACCTACGCGGAGGTCCCACCGTCGGGGTGGATCGGGATCAGGATGCGAGATGCGCCTGCAGCAGCCAGCGGTCCTTCGTCAGGCCCTGCTCGATCGCGATCGCGATGTCCTGACTCGACAGGTCGATGTCGTCCAGACCCTTGATCGCCTCGCGAACAGTGACGAGCGCGGCGTCGATCTGGCCGACGACCGCGGCGACGGTCTGCTCCCAGGGCTGGAAGCCGTCGGCGATCTCGGGAAGGCTCGACTTCTCCGCGACCGTGCCGATGCGCGAGTCGACCGGGAGGCCGAGGGCGATGATCCGCTCCGCGGCCGTGTCGGCGTACTCCTGCGCATGGGCGACGACGCCGTCGAGCAGTTCATGGATCTGCTGGAAGCCGACGCCACGCACGTGCCAGTGCAGGTGCTTGCCGTTGACGACCAGCGCCTCCAGGTCGCGCACGACCGGGGACAGGAACTGCGCCGCGCCGGCGGCGATCTCGTGCGAGGCAGCGAGGTCGGACGGGGCCTCGGTGATCTTCGGGGCGGTGGTCATGGGCATTCACTCCAGTCGTCTCGTCGTGGGCTGCTGACATCCACTCAACCCGTTCCGGACCGTGATTTCAACGAAGATCAGGCTTCCCAAAGCTAGCTGAGGCTGGCCTGACCGACACTCCGGCACGGCTCGGGTGGCGGCGCGTGAGCCGTCCGATCACCGTAGTGGCGCGCGCCGTGCCCGGCCACTCGACGCCGCTCAGCCGACGAAGGGCGCGGGGCGCCGCATCTCCAGCCGTGCGATGGTGCGGCGGTGCACCGCGTCGGGCCCGTCGACGATGCGCAGCACCCGCGCCCACGCGTAGAAGTACGCCAGGGGCGTGTCGTCGCTGACGCCCGCGCCGCCGAACACCTCGATCGCCCGATCGATGACCCGGGTCGCCATCGCCGGCGCCGCGATCTTGATCGCGGCGATCTCGCTCAGCGCGCCCTTGGCCCCGAACCGGTCGATCTTCCACGCGGCGTCCAGCACCAGCAGTCGCGCCTGGTCGATCTCGATCCGCGACTGGGCGATGAGGTCCTGCACGTTCGCGTAGTCCGACAGGTGATGACCGAAGGCGACTCGGCTCTTCGCTCGGTCGACCATGAGCGCGAGCGCTCGCTCGGCCATGCCGATCGCCCGCATGGCGTGGTGGATGCGGCCCGGCCCGAGGCGGGCCTGTGCGATGTGGAACCCGTCGCCCTCCCCGGCGATCAGGTTCGACGTCGGGACACGGACGTCGCGGAACACGATCTCGCCGTGCCCGTGCTGACTCTGGTAGCCGAACAGCGGCAGGCTCCGCTCGATCTCCACGCCGGGGGTGTCGCGGGGGACCAGGATCATCGACTGCCGTCGGTGCGGTTCGGCGTGCGGATCGGTCACGCCGACCACGATGAACACCTGGCACCGCTCGTCGAGCGCCCCGGAGATGTACCACTTGCGGCCGTTGACGACGTAGTGATCACCGTCCCGGACGATCGAGGTGGTCAGGTTGGTCGCGTCGGAGGAGGCTACGTCCGGCTCGGTCATCGCGAACGCCGAGCGGATGTCCCCGTCGAGCAGCGGCTCGAGCCACGTCTCGCGCTGCTCGGGCGTCGCGAACAGGTCGAGGATCTCGATGTTGCCCGAGTCCGGCGCCTGACAGTTGATGGCCTCGGGGGCGATGACCGGCGACCAGCCCGAGACCTCCGCGATCGCCGCGTACTCGACGTTCGACAGGCCCGACAGTCGCGGCAGGAACAGGTTCCACAGTCCGCGACGCCGCGCCATCCGCTTGAGGTCCTCCATGATCGGCGGGTACGCGTGGTCGCCGTGCCGTCGAAGGAACTCGTGCCACACCGGCTCGGCGGGGAAGATCTGGGTCCGCATGAAGTCCCACATCTGCTCACGCAGCTCGTGGGCCCGGGGGGAGAGGGCGAAGTCCACGGCCCGATGGTCCCACGCAGGTGGGCCAGGATCGCCGGGCTCGACCGGTGCCGTGGCAGGCTGGGTCCGTTCGTCCGAGAGGGGAGCGCGTGTCCGAGTCGATCGCCGTCGTCGGCGCCGGGATCGTCGGCCTGGCCGTCGCCCGACGGCTCCAGCAGGTCCGGCCGGGCGCCGAGGTCACGGTGCTCGACAAGGAGTCCGAGGTCGGCCGGCACCAGACCGGCCACAACAGCGGCGTCGTCCACGCGGGCCTGTACTACCCGCCGGGCTCGTTGAAGGCCACGCTGTGCCGTCGCGGCGTCGCGCTGTTGCGCGAGTACGCCAGGGAGAAGTCGGTGCCCTACGTCGAGTGCGGCAAGCTGGTCGTCGCCCTCGACGCCGCAGAGATCGGGCGGCTCGACGACATCGAGCGTCGCGCCCATGAGAACCGAGTCCCGGGTCTGCGACGCCTCGGCGCCGCCGAGATCGGTGAGATCGAGCCCCATGCGGTCGGTGTCGCCGCGCTGCACTCTCCGCACACCGCCATCACGGACTTCGTGGCGATCGCCCGCGCCCTGGCCGCCGACGTCGTCGCCGGCGGTGGACGGGTGCGACTCGACACCGAGGTCACGGCCGTCCGGCGCGCACGCGGCGGCGTCGAGCTCGCGGTCGCGGCCGAGGAGCGGCTGCGCTTCGACCACGTCGTCGTCTGTGCGGGGCTGCACGCCGACCGCCTCGCCGTCGCGGCGGGGGACGAGCCCGATCCGACGATCGTCCCGTTCCGAGGGGAGTACCTGCGCCTGGTGCCCGAGCGCAGCGACCTCGTGCAGGGGTTGATCTACCCGGTGCCGGACCCGCGCTACCCGTTCCTCGGCGTGCACTTCACGCGTCGCGTCGACGGCTCGGTCGACGTCGGGCCGAACGCCGTGCTGGCCCTGGCCCGCGAGGGCTACCGACGTCGTGACGTGGTGCCGGCGGACGTCGCGGCGGTCCTGAGGCACCCGGGGTTCCGGCGGGTCGCGAGGCGGCACTGGAGGACGGGAGTCGGCGAGATCGTCGGGTCGATCTCGCGGCGTGAGTTCGTGCGCCGAGCCCGCCGTCACGTGCCGGAGCTGCAGCCCGGTGACGTGGTGCCGGGAGGCGCCGGGGTCCGAGCCCAGGCGGTGGACCGCCACGGCACGCTGGTCGACGACTTCCGGATCCACCACCTCGGCCCCGTGACGGTGGTGCGCAACGCACCCTCGCCCGCGGCGACCTCCTCGCTGGCGATCGCCGAGCACGTGGTGGACCGCATCGACCTGAGGTGACGCGTTCGCGGGCCGGAGCACCCGGCGTGGTGCATGCTGGACTCGGACGATCTGACGCAGTGGCGAAAGGACGAGGACATGGCGAACACGGTGGTGGTGGGGGTCGACGGCACCGAGACCTCACGGAAGGCGGCGCAGCGGGCCGCCGAGGTGGCTCAGGCGTTCGACGCCGAGCTGGTGGTGCTCGTGGCGGCCGACCCGTCGATGGCCGTCGACGTTCCCAGCACCGGCGGTCCGCGCATGACCGCCGGGGAGGTCGCCGACAAGATCGCCGAGGAGATCGCCGCCAAGCTGCGTGAGACGGCGAAGAAGGTCACCACGATCGTCTCGCAGGGCAAGCCCGCCGAGGCGCTCGTTCAGGAGGCGACCCGCCTCGACGCGCGACTCATCGTGGTCGGGAACCGTCGCGTGCAGGGCATCGGCCGGGTCTTGGGCAGCGTCGCCCACGCCACGGTCGCCCACGCCCCGTGCGACGTGCTCATCGTCAAGACGGTCTGATCAGGCCAACGGCGTGCCGAGCGCCAGGTCGACGTGGCGTGAGGCGTCCAGCACCGCCACCGGCCGGGCGCCGACCGCGCCGTCGGGAGCGACCGCGCTGAGCACGTAGCGCCCGTTCGCCGGGCGCGGCACCTCGTAGCGACCGTCGTGGCCGGTGTGCGTCGTCGTGACCGCCTCCCCGGTGAGACGGGTGAGGATCACGAGCGCCCCGGTCACCGGGCGGCCCTCGCCGTCGGTGATCGTGCCTCGCAGGGTGAGCCGATCGCGCAGGACGAGCGGGGGCAGTGCGTGGTCGCCGTCGATCGTGACTTGGCGCGTGCGAGGCTGCCAGCCCTCGGCCGCGGTGACGATGAGGTAGTCACCCGGACCGGGGATCGCCGCGGCGAACTGCCCCTCCGAGTCGGCCTGGCCCCAGTCGACGGGCTGGCCGTCCGCGGTCAGGATCGTGACGACCGCGTTCGTGACCGGAGCCCCCTCGGCGGTGACGACGGTGCCGTGGACCACGAGGCACGGTCGCCCGGTCGAGTCCGTGCCGGCGCGATCGGCCTCGGGGGCGAAGTCCTTCATCCGCAGCGTCGGCCACGTCACCGCGATGGCGCCCAAGGTGGCCAGTGCCGACAGCCAGAACAGGGCGTCGATCGCGCCGATCGGCGGCACGGCGTGCCCGGCGACGGTGACCGCGGTCGCGGAGAACACCGCCGCGACGGCGGCGCTCGCGGTCGACGTGCCGACCGAGCGGAGCAGCACGTTCAGGCCGTTCGCCGAGGCGGTCTCGGTCACCGGCACGGCGCGCATGATCAGGGTGGGCAATGCGCTGTAGCCGATCGCGGTGCCGACCGACACCACGACCGAGCCGGTCACGACCTGGGCGAGATCGTCGCTGAGGTAGACGCGGGCGGCGTAGGCGATCGTCATCATCACGGTGCCGACGAGCAGGGTCCGCTGCGGTCCGATGATGCGGATCATCCGCGCCGCCACCGGCGCCGTGACGCCGAACGCGACGGCGCTGGGCGCCATCCAGAATCCGGCCTCCATCGGTCCGATGCCCAACCCGTACCCGGATTCGGCAGGCGCCTGCAGCATCTGGACGGTCAGCAGCATGTTCGCGAACATCGCGAACCCGATGAGGACGGAGGCACCGTTCACCAGCACCACCGCCCGGCGGGTGGCCACCTTCAGGTCGACGAGGGGGTTCGGGGTCCGCAGCTCCAGCGGAGTCCACACGGCGAGGATCGCCGCGCCGAGGACGAACGCGACGAGCGTCGGGGGAGACGTCCAGCCCCACTGCGCGCCCTTCGACAGGCCGAGCAGGATCGCGGTGAGCGCGGCCGAGAGGAGCACGGCGCCGCGCAGGTCGAAGGTGCCGTTGGTGCGCACGCGCGACTCCGGCAGCACGAGGTGGGCGGTCGTCAGCAGTGCGACGCCGACCAGTCCGGTCAGCCAGAAGATCGAGTGCCAGTCCAGGTGCTCGGTGATGAGCCCGGAGGCCGGAGGGCCGATGCCCGCGCCGATCGCGAGCGTCGCGCTCATCAGGGCCACGCCGAGGGGGATCCGGTCCCGCGGCAGCTCGTCGCGCATGATCGCGATGCCGACGGGCACCAGCGCCATGCCGACGCCCTGCAGGGCCCGGGCGGCCACCAGCAGCGGGAGGGCCTGGCTCACCGCGCCGAGCGCGGAGCCGAGGATGGACACGCCCAGGGCGACGACCATCATGCGCTTTTTGCCGTACATGTCGGCGAGGCGAGAGAGCGTGGGCGTGGCGACGGCGCCGGACAGCAGCGTCGCCGTCACGAGCCACGAGGCGGTGTCCGGCGAGGTGTCCAGCAGGTCCGGGAGCAAAGGCAGCAACGGCAGGATCAGCGTCTGCTGCAGCGACACGACGATGCCGCACAGGGACAGGGTGATCACGACGAGGGCCGGACTGCGCGGGGTGGGCGGCGCAGGAGTACTCACGTGCGTCCTTTCACGATCATGAACTCACGTTCATGCCGTCCCAGTGAATCAGGCTCGGACCGCGCCGCGCGTGGCGGGCCGCGCTCAGCCAATCGCCTTGCCGGGGTTGAGGATCCCCTGCGGGTCGAGTGCCTGCTTGATCGCACGATGCAGATCCAGCACGGCCGGGCTGAGCTCGCGTCGCATGCCGGATCGCTTGAGCAGGCCGATCCCGTGCTCGCCCGAGACCGTGCCGCCGAGGTCGAGCGCGACGTCGAGGATCGCCTCGAAGGCGGTGCGGGCGCGTGCGCCTGCGGCCTCGTCGCCGATCGGCGTGAGGATCAGGGGATGCAGGTTGCCGTCACCGATGTGGGCGATGTTCGCGATTGTGACGTCGTGGTCGCGGCCGAGGGCCTGGATCCGGGCGAGTGCCTCGGGCACCGCCTCGAGCGGCACGCAGACGTCTTCGGTCAGCACCTGGCCGAGCCGCTCCAGCGCCACGAACGCGAGTCGGCGCGCGGCGAACAGGGCCTCGGACTCGGCGGCGTCGGTCGACCTGGTCGCCCACGAGGCGCCCGCCGACGTGAAGATCTCGACGATCCGGTCGGCGGCGGCATCGGCGACGGTCGGCGGGTCGTCGACCCGGGCGAGCAGCACGGCCTCGGCATCCGCCGCCAGGCCCATGTTCTTCCATCGATCGACCGCCTCCAGGCACTGCCGGTCGACCAGCTCCAGCGCGGCCGGGACGAGACCCGCCGCGGCCACCGCCCGCGCGGCCCGTCCGGCCTCGACGAGGGAGCCGAAGCCGCCGGCGATCGTCACCGTCGGGCCGGGCGTCGGCAGCAGGCGGACGGTCGCCTCCGTGACGATGCCCAAGGTGCCCTCCGAGCCCACCAGGAGTCCGACGAGGTCGTAGCCGACCACGCCCTTGGCGGTGCGGCGACCCACGCGCACGACCTCGCCGGTCCCGGTGACGACCTCCAGCTCGAGCACGTGATCGCGGGTGACCCCGTACTTCACGCAGCAGACGCCGCCGGCGTTCGTCGCGATGTTGCCGCCGATCGTCGACCACGGCGAGCTCGCCGGGTCGGGCGCGTACCAGAGCCCGTGCTCGGCGGCGGCCGCCCGCAGGTGGTCGTTGACCACGCCCGGCTCGACGACGGCGAGCCGCTCCAGCGCCACGAACGCGAGTCGGCGCGCGG
>JAJUII010000044.1 GCA_029265505.1 Aeromicrobium choanae | reverse complement strand
CGCGGTGGCCACGCTCACCTACGTGTACGCCGATTCGGTCGCGGTGCTGGGACCCTTGGCGACGTATGCCGAGCCCCACGCCTACGACCTGTGCTCGACCCATGCGGACCGGCTCTCGGCGCCCCAGGGCTGGAGCGTCGTCCGGCTCGCTCCGGAGTTCACCGAGCCCGAGCCCACGCACGACGACCTCGTCGCCCTCGCCGAGGCGGTGCGCGAGGCCGGACGCCCGGCCCCCGAGCCTCCGGACGGTCAGTCCGGACCGGTGCTCCGCCTCGTCCGCGACGACTCGGCTACGGTGATTCCGTGAACCTCGATCCCGCGCTCCTGGAGATCCTCGTGTGCCCGCAGTGCCGCTCGGGCCTGTTCGTCGACGCCGAGGCCGAGGAGTTGGTCTGCAACGGGTGCGCGCTCGCGTATCCGGTCCGCCGCGACATCCCGGTGATGCTGGTGGACGAGGCGCGCTCGCTCGACGCCTCCTGACGTCACACGGTTCACACGGTCCGGGTCCCCGATCGTCGGTCCGGCGCGGTCGCGTCGACTACGATGCGTAGTGATCTGCGATGACCGAGCCGACTGCTGTTCCCACGCGTGCGGCCGTGGCCGGAGATGGCCTCACCCAGAGCCTCTCGGAGTTGGCCTCGGCCGTCGTCGGGCTGCCCCTGGACCTGCAGATCCCCGATGTGCTGCGCGATCGTGCGCTCCAGCGTGAGGTGTCCGAGCAGCTGGCCGACTATGTGGTGCCTCGTCTGGAGAACCTCGAGGCGCCGCTGCTGGTCGTCGTCGGCGGGTCGACCGGCGCCGGAAAGTCGACGTTGGTGAACTCGCTCGTGGGGCGCCGCGTCACCGCGACCGGCGTGCTTCGTCCGACCACCCGGACTCCCGTGCTCGTGCACCATCCGGCGGACACTGAGTGGTTCGCCTCGGGCCGGGTGCTGCCCGACTTCGTCCGCACGGGCTCCAACAGCCGACGCGCCAACACCATCCGCCAGGTGGCCTGCTCCACGCTGTGGCCCGGGGTCGCCGTGCTGGACGCCCCCGACTTCGACTCGATCGACGAGACGAACCGCGACATGGCCGAGCAGTTGCTGGGCGCGGCCGACCTGTGGCTGTTCGTCACCTCGGCGGCCCGCTACGCCGACCAGGTGCCGTGGGACTACCTGCGCCGGGCGGCCGACCGTCAGGCCTCCATCGCGGTCGTGCTGGACCGCACCTCGCCCGAGGCGCTCGCCGACGTGCGCCGTCATCTGGCCCGGATGCTCAGCGAGCAGGGGCTGGCCGACGTGGCGCTGTTCTCGGTGCGCGAGTCGACGCCCGACGCCGAGGGCGTCCTCCCGGCGGCCGAGGTGGCCCCGATCGCGATGTGGCTGCGTCACCTGGCGGCGAACGAGGCGCAGCGCCGCGAGATCGTGCTGACCACCCTGCAGGGAGCGATCGGCCACGACGTCGCCTCCGCGCAGCGCCTGCGCGGCGCCGTGGAGCGGCAGCTGCAGACCGCACTCCACCTGCGCCGCGACGTCGAGACCGTCTACCACCGCGCCCACGTCGACCTCATGAGGTCGGCCACCGACGGCACGATGCTGCGAGGCGAGGTGCTCGCCCGTTGGCAGGACTTCGTCGGCTCAGGCGAGATCGTCCGCACCATGGAGCGCACCGTCGGCAGCTGGCGCGACCGGCTCTTCCGACGGTCGTCGACCGGTCCGGAGCACGTCGAGGCGGCCGCCGTCTCGGGCCTGCACCTGCTCATCCTGGAGCGTGCCGAGCGAGCGGCCGAGGAGGTCGCTCGCGCCTGGGGCTCCAGCGAGGCGGGTCGAGTGCTCCTCGAGCGTGGCGATCACCTGGGCCGCGCCTCGCGCACGGTCGCGGTACGCGCCGAGCGCATCGCCCGCGAGTGGCGTGAGGCGGTGTTCGACCTCGTGTCCGAGCGAGGTGCGGCCAAGCGAGCCAAGGCCAAGGCGCTGTCGGTCGGCGTGAACGCCACGGGAGTGGCGCTCATGGTGGTCGTGTTCGCCGGGACCGCCGGGCTGACCGGTGCCGAGGTGGGCATCGCCGGGGGCACGGCCGCCGCCGGTCAGGCGGTGCTGAGGGCGGTCTTCGGCGACCAGGCTGTGCGCGAGCTCGCCGCCGAGGCCGGCAAGGACCTCTCGCGACGGATCGAGGAGCTGTTGGCCGAGGAGGCGAACCGGTTCGTCGAGCTGCTTCCGGAGACCGGGGGCCTCGAGGCCGCCCGTGACCGACTGGACGCCGCCCTCGAGGACGTGGAGCGCGCGCGGCGACGGCAGGAGGTGCGATGAGCGGCTTCGACGACCGGGTCGCGGCACTGAAGTCCGCACTCGAGGCGGCCGGTGACCTCGTCGACCCGGCGATCACCGCACCGGCGGCCCAGGTGTTCGCCCACGCGGACCAGCGACTCGCGCTGTCGACCCAGCACACCGTGGTCGTTCTCGCGGGTTCGACCGGCTCGGGCAAGTCCTCGCTGTTCAACCGCCTCACCGGACTGGAGCTGGCCGAGGTCGGGCACCTGCGTCCCACGACCTCGAGCACGATGGCGTGCGCCTGGGGCCCGACGGGTGCCGGCGAGCTCCTCGACTGGATCGGGATCGCGCGGCGGGACCAGATCTCGCGGCACAGCATCCTGGACGCGCCGCACGACGACGAGTTCGAGGGGCTGGTCCTGGTCGACCTGCCGGACCACGACTCGGTGGTCGAGGGTCATCGCGAGATCGTGGACCGAGTCTCGCGGTACGCGGACCTGTTCGTCTGGGTGGTCGACCCGCAGAAGTACGCCGACGCCGCGATCCACGAGCAGTACCTCGAGCCGCTGGCGACTCACAAGGACGCCTCGCTCGTGGTGCTGAACCAGGCCGACCGGCTCAGCGAGGCCGATCTGAAGATCACGGTCGAGGACCTGGAGCAGATCCTGGCCCGCGAGGGTTTCTCCGGAGTCCCGGTGATCGCGACGAGCGCCGCGACCGGATCGGGCCTGGATCGTCTCCGTGACGAGATCGCGCGGCGCATCCGCTCGAAGGAGGCGTCACGCGCTCGCCTGTCCGCCGACGTGCGGCAGGTGGCTCGGCGTCTCGCCGAGGCCGGCGGCGTCGATCCGGTCCCGGGACTGGACCGGCCGACCCGGGACGCCTTGGTCGAGACGTTCGTCGAGTGCGCGGGCGTCCCGCAGATCGCCGACGGCGTCGAGGAGTCCATGCGTCGGCGGGCGACGGTGGCGACGGACTGGCCGCTGATCGGCTGGGTCGGCCGGCTGCGCCACGATCCCCTGGCCGAGCTCGGCCTCGGGCGCTCGGCGCGCGACGCGGTCGCCGGCGCGATGCCGATCTCGCCGTCGGTGCAGCGTGCCCGGGCCGACCTGGCGTTGCGGGAGGCGACCGAGCACGCCACCGAGAGCATGTCGCGGGTGTGGCGCGACTCGGTGCTCGAGGCGGTCACCGGTCAGGGTGCGCGCGCCGTCATCGAAGAGCTGGACGAGGCCGTCGCCGGGGTCGACCTGGGGCTGCGCCGTCGTCCGCTGTGGTGGACGGTCGTGGGTGCCCTGCAGTGGCTGACCTTCGCCGCCGTTCTGCTGGGCCTGGGCTGGGCGGTGGCGGCGGTCGCCGGTCTGGTCGATTCCGACCCGTGGGCCGGTGCGCCGCGGCCGCTCGGCATGAGCCTGCCCGTCGTGCTCGTCATCGGGGGCGTGGCGTTCGGCGTCGCGCTGACGGTGGTCTCGCGGTGGTACGGCCGGATCGCGGCCCGGCGCGCCGGCGCCAGGGCCCATCGGGAGCTGACCCGCGCCATCAACCGTACGACCGAACGGGTCGTCGTGGCGCGTCTGATGGCCGAGTTGGATCGCTACGAGCGCTGGCGCAACGGACTGGCCACCGCCGGCCGCTAGATTCCGCACCTCCGGATAGGCTGGGCGCCATCATGGCTGATTACGTCCTCTCCCTGCGCAACGTCCGCAAGGCCCACGGCGACAAGGTCGTCCTGGACAACGTGTCCCTGTCCTTCCTGCACGGCGCCAAGATCGGCGTCGTCGGCCCGAACGGCATGGGCAAGTCGACGCTGCTCAAGCTCATGGCCGGCCTCGAGCAGCCGAACAACGGCGACATCGTGCGTGACCCGGAGGCCACCGTCGGGATGCTCCAGCAGGAGCCGCCGCTGACCGAGGGCAAGACGGTGCTGGAGAACGTCGAGGAGGCCGTCGCCGACATCAAGGGCAAGATGAAGCGCCTCGAGGAGGCGTACGCCGAGATGGGCGAGCCCGACGCCGACTACGACGCCCTGATGGCCGAGACCGGCGAGCTGCAGACCTACCTGGACAACGTCAACGCCTGGGACATCGACAGCCGTCTGGAACAGGCGATGGACGCGCTGCGGTGCCCGCCGTCCGATACGCTCGTCGATCATCTCTCTGGCGGTGAGCGTCGCCGCGTCGCGCTGTGCAAGCTGCTGCTGCAGCAGCCGGACCTGCTGCTGCTCGACGAACCCACCAACCACCTGGACGCCGAGAGCGTGCAGTGGCTCGAGGGTCACCTGAAGAACTACCCGGGCGCCGTCTTGGCGGTGACCCACGATCGCTACTTCCTCGACAACGTCGCCGAGTGGATCGCCGAAGTCGACCGCGGCCAGATCCACGGCTACGAGGGCAACTACTCGACCTACCTGGAGACGAAGAAGGAACGTCTCAAGGTCGAGGGCCAGAAGGACGCCAAGCGGGCCAAGATGCTCGAGCGCGAGCTGGAGTGGGTGCGTTCGAACGCGAAGGGACGCCAGGCCAAGAGCAAGGCTCGTCTGCAGCGCTACGAGGAGCTCGCCGCCGAGGCGGAGAAGGCCCGCAAGATCGACACGACCGAGATCAACATCCCGCCGGGTCCGCGCCTGGGCGACGTCGTGCTGAACGCGAAGGGCCTGACCAAGGGGTACGACGGTCGCATCCTGTGGAACGGCATCGACTTCTCGCTGCCGCGCGCCGGCATCGTCGGAGTCGTGGGACCGAACGGCGTCGGCAAGACGACGCTGTTCCGGATGATCACCGGCTCCGAGCAGCCCGACGCCGGCGAGCTCGAGGTCGGCAAGACTGTCAAGATCAGCTACGTCGACCAGAACCGCGCCAACATCGACCCGGACAAGAACGTCTGGGAGGTCGTCTCGGAGGGCCTGGACTTCATCAAGGTCGCGAACTTCGAGATGAACAGTCGTGCCTATGTGGCCTCGTTCGGGTTCAAGGGCTCAGACCAGCAGAAGAAGGCCGGGGTGCTGTCGGGTGGCGAGCGCAACCGACTCAACCTCGCGCTGACCCTCAAGCAGGGCGGCAACCTGCTGCTGCTCGACGAGCCCACCAACGACCTCGACGTCGAGACGCTGTCCTCGCTGGAGGACGCCCTGCTGGAGTTCCCGGGGTGCGCCGTGGTCACGTCGCACGACCGCTGGTTCCTCGACCGCGTCGCCACCCACATCCTGGCGTGGGAGGGCACCGAGGAGAACCCGGGCGCCTGGTTCTGGTTCGAGGGCAACTTCGCGGCCTACGAGGCCAACAAGGTGGAGCGACTCGGCGAGGAGGCGGCGCGTCCGCATCGCGTCACGCATCGTCGCCTCACCCGCGACTGACGCTCAGAACCGGCGGCCCCCGATGGCCTCCTGCACCGCCGACATCACGCGACCGAGGGCGGTGAGGTCCTCCGGGCTCGCTCGGTCGATGAGGTAGTCGCGCACGCCCCGCACGTGGGTGTGCGCGGCGGTCGCGAGCAGGTCGAAGCCCTTGTCGGTCAGGACCGCCGTGACGCCGCGGCCGTCGGTGTCGCACTGGACCCGCTGCACGATGCCGTCGCGCTCGAGGCGGCTGATCGTGTGAGTGATGCGACTGCGCGAGTGTGACAGCGCGGCCGCCAGGTCCGCCATCCGGATCGACCGGTCGGGGGCCTCGGACAGTCGGACGAGGATCTCGTACTCCGACATCGACAGGCCGTGCTCGGTGCGCAGGTCGCGGTCGAGCCGATCGGTCAGGACGGTCATGCCGCCCAGGAACGCCCGCCAGATGCGTTGTTGTTCCTCGTCCAGCCAGCGGGTCTCGTTCACGGAGGCGATCGGCAGTTCGGTCATGGGGATAGTTTATCGCTTCAACGACTTGATTGAAAGTTCAACGACGTGCTACGGTGATCATGTTGAACGATCAACCACAATCTTTGAGGAGAACCGCATGAGCGACATCACGATCGGAACCTGGAAGCTGGATCCGACCCACACCGAGATCGGCTTCACCGTCCGTCACATCATGAGCAAGGTGCGGGGCAAGTTCGAGACCTTCGAGGGCACCCTGGTGACGGCCGATCCGATCACCGACTCGACCGTCGAGGTCACCGTCGACCTGGCGTCGATCGACACCGGCACGCCGGATCGTGACAACCACCTGCGCTCGGGCGACTTCTTCAGCGTCGAGGAGCACCCGAAGATGACCTTCGTCTCCACCGGCGTGGTCCGCAAGTCCGACACCGACTTCGTCGTGCGCGGCGACCTGACGATCAAGGGCGTCACCAAGCCGATCGAGCTCGACGTCGAGTTCCTCGGCGAGGGCAAGGATCCGTGGGGCGGCACCCGTGTCGGCGTCGAGGCCACGGGCCAGATCAGCCGCAAGGACTGGGGCATCGACTTCAACATCCCGCTCGAGGGCGACAAGGTCATGATCGGTGACAAGATCACGCTGCAGATCAACGCCGAGGCCGTCCTCCAGGCCTGAGCCTCAGCCGAGACCCGACGGGGTCCGCGGCGCCCGATCCCCCCGGGGCGCTGCGGGCCCCGTCGTCATGTCCGGACGCTCAGGCCGCGACCATGCGGACCGCGAGCTCGCCGTGGAGCTCGGCCAGGCCGTCGGGCGTGATGGGCCCGCCCGGGCGATACCAGCGCACCAGGTCGATGCTGAGCGACAGCAGCGCCAGTGCGGTGCCCTTGACGTCGGGGATCCGCATGGTGCCGGCGGCGATGCCGTCCTCGAGGGTCCGTTGGACCAGCCGCTCCATGGTGCGACGGGTCTCGGCGATCTCGGCGCGGTGCTCGGGGGTCAGGGCGTTGAGCTCGTACTGCACGATCCGCCCGACGCGGCTCGTCTCGGCGTGCCAGCGACTGAACGCCCCGACCATCGCCCGGATCCGAGCCAGCGGATCGGGCTCGGCGTCGAAGGCCGTCTGCAGCACTTCCAGGGACGCGTGGTGGCCGCGACGGGAGATCTCGAAGAGCAGATCCTCCTTGGTCGCGTGGTGCACGTAGACCGCAGCCGGGCTCATGCCGGCCCGCGACGCGATGTCGCGGGTCGTGGTGCCGGCGAAGCCGGAGGCGGCGAACGCCTCGACGGCCGCGTCGAGCAACCGCTCCCGGGTCCTGCTCGACCGGTCCCGTCCCGTCGCCTGCTCGGTGGTCATGGTGGACAGCATGACGCAGGAATGGCAGACTAAGCAAGCGCTTAGTCAGGGGCGCGTCGAACTCGCATCGGATCCAGACCGTGAAGGGACGGCATGGAACGCACCATCTACACCGCCGACCACGAGGACTTCCGCGCCTCGTGCGCGGCCTTCCTCGACAAGCACGTCCGACCCTACGTCGACGAGCACATCGAGGCGAAGGGACTGCCGCGCCGATTCTGGCGGGCGGCCGGCGACGAGGGCTTCCTCGGCCTGGGCATCCCCGAGGAGTTCGGCGGCTCCGACGCGGGCGACTTCCGGTTCAACGCCGTGCTCACCGAGGAGCTGAGCAAGGTCAACGCCGCGCTCGCGTCCTGCGCCGGGATCCACTGCGACATCGCCACCCCGTACATCGTCGACCTGGGCACCCCCGAGCAGAAGCGGCGCTGGCTTCCCGGCTGCGCCACCGGGGAGATCCTCACCGCCATCGCCATGACCGAGCCCAGCGGCGGCTCCGATCTCGCCGCGCTCAAGACCACCGCGGTGCGCGACGGCGACGAGTGGGTCATCAACGGCTCGAAGACCTTCATCACCAACGGCTACTCGGCCGACGTCATCGTGACGGCCGTGCGGACCTCGCCCGACAAGGGCGCCAAGGGCATCAGCCTGTTCGTCATCGAGGCGACCGACCCGGGCTTCAGCCGCGGTCGCAAGCTCGACAAGGTCGGACAGGCCGAGTCCGACACCGCCGAGCTCTTCTTCGAGAACGTCCGCGTCGGCGACGACCGGATCCTCGGCGAGGTGGACCGTGGCTTCATCTACATGATGGAGCGGCTGCCGCAGGAGCGACTCAACTGCGCGGTGTCGAACATCGCGCACGCCAAGCAGATCCTCGCCGAGACCATCCAGTACTGCCACGATCGCCAGGCCTTCGGCCAGCCGATCGGCGCCCTGCAGCACAACAAGTTCCTGCTCGCCGAGCTGGTGACCGCGATCGAGGTCGCCGAGGCCTACGTCGACCAGGCCGTGCTCGCCCACACCTCCGGCGCGCTGAGCGCCACCGACGCCGCCAAGGCGAAGTGGTGGAGCTCGCAGGTGCAGAACGACGTGCTCGACCACTGCGTCCAACTGCACGGCGGCTACGGTTTCATGAACGAGTACCGCGTCGCCCGTGCCTGGCGCGATGCCCGCGTGACCAAGATCTGGGCCGGTTCCAACGAGATCATGAAGGAACTCATCGGCCGCGACCTGGGCTTCTGAAGCCCGACGAACCACCCGAGGAAAGGTAAGAACCCATGCCCGAAGCAGTCATCGTCTCCACCGCGCGCTCGCCGATCGGTCGCGCGGGCAAGGGCTCTCTGAAGGACATGCGTCCGGACGAGCTGGCGCTGCAGATGGTCGAGGCGGCCCTCGCGAAGGTGCCCCAGCTCGACCGCAAGGACATCAACGACCTCATCCTGGGTGTCGGCCAGCCCGCCGGTGAGTCCGGCAACAACCTGGGCCGCGCCGTGGCCGTACTCGGCGGCATGGACCACCTCCCGGGCGTCACCGTGAACCGGTACTGCTCGAGCTCGCTGCAGACGACCCGGATGGCGTTCCACGCGATCAAGGCCGGTGAGGGCGACGCCTACCTGTCGGTGGGCGTCGAGACCGTCAGCCGCTTCATGAACGGCTACGCCGACAACCCCGAGGGTCAGAACCCGAAGTTCGCCGAGGCCCAGGCGCGCACGGCCAAGCGGGCCGAGGGCGGCGCCGAGACGTGGACCGACCCGCGTGAGCAGGGCCAGCTGCCCGACCTCTACATCGCGATGGGCCAGACGGCCGAGAACGTCGCCCAGCACCTCGGCATGAGCCGCGAGGAGCAGGACGAGTTCGCCCTGCGCAGCCAGAACCTCACCGAGCAGCGCATCGCCGAGGGCTTCTGGGCCAAGGACATCACGCCCGTCACGCTGCCGGACGGCACCCAGGTCACGGCCGACGACGGCCCGCGCCCGGGCACGACGATGGAGGCGCTCGCCGGTCTGAAGCCCGTGTTCCGCCCCGACGGCACCGTCACCGCCGGCAACGCCTGCCCGCTCAACGACGGCGCCGCCGCCGTGGTGATCATGAGCGACACGAAGGCCAAGGAGCTGGGTCTGACCCCGCTGGCTCGGATCGTGTCGACCGCCGTGACCGGTCTGTCGCCCGAGATCATGGGCCTGGGCCCGGTCGAGGCGATCCCGGCCGCGCTGAAGAACGCGGGCATGACGCTGGACGACATCGACCTGTTCGAGATCAACGAGGCCTTCGCCGTCCAGGCGTGGGGCTCGGCCAAGCAGATCGGCATCCCGCTGGACAAGCTCAACGTCAACGGCGGTGCCATCGCCGTCGGTCACCCGTTCGGCATGACCGGTGCGCGCATCACCTCCACGCTCATCAACTCGCTGCAGTGGCACGACAAGCAGTTCGGCGTCGAGTCGATGTGCGTCGGCGGCGGCATGGGCATGGCGATGGTGCTGGAGCGCCTCTCGTGACGGGCCGCTTCGACGGCAAGGTCGCGATCGTCACGGGCGCCTCGCGGGGCATCGGGCTGGGTGTGGCCCAGCGCCTGGTGGACGAGGGCGCGAAGGTCGTCGTCACCGCCCGCAAGACCGAGGCGCTCGAGGCCGCGGTCGCCGAGCTCGGCCCGGAGAACGCCGCGTGGGTGGCCGGACCGGCCGACGACCCGGCGCACCAGGACGAGACGATCGCCACGGCGATCGAGCGCTTCGGCGGGTTGGACTTCCTGGTCAACAACACCGGCATCAACCCGACCTACGGCCCGATGATCGAGATGGACCTCGGCGCAGCGCGCAAGATCTTCGAGGTCAACGTGCTCGCCGCGGTGTCCTGGGCGCAGAAGGCCCACGCCGCCTCGCTCAAGGACAACGGTGGCGCGATCGTCAACATCGCCTCGGTGGCCGGGCTCAAGCCCGCGCCCATGATCGGCATGTACGGCGCGTCGAAGTCGGCGGTCATCCACGTGACGCAGGAGCTGTCGCTCGAGCTGGCCCCGCAGGTGCGGGTCAACGCGGTCGCCCCGGCGGTCGTCAAGACCCGCTTCGCCGGCGCCCTCTACGAGGGCCGCGAGGAGGAGGTCGCCGCCGCCTACCCGATGAAGCGCCTGGGCGTGCCGGAGGACATCGCCGGCGTCGTGGCCTTCCTGCTCTCGCAGGACGCGGGCTGGGTGACCGGTCAGTGCATCACCGTCGACGGAGGACTGCTGCTCACGGGCGGCGTCTGATCCTCGACCCTCGGAAGCGGGCCCCCCGGCGGGGGGCCCCGGGCGCGGTTGTCGGGTGGCTCCGGGGGGGGTTGGGACCCTGCACCCGGGGACGCGCCCGGGCTGCTCCGGCCGCGGGGCCGCTTCTGTGTGGATTCGTTCATCCCCAGATGTGGGTAACGATGTGTGTAACCCACAGTTGCCCTCGTATTCGGTCACGCGAGTCACAGGGCCCCCAGGAGCCGAGGGGTGTGACGAAAAACATGAGGAATCCCTCGGATCAAAGATGAGGAATCCCTCATGTTTGTGTCACCATGGTGGGCATGACGACGCTCGACACCTCCGTCCTGTCCGCCTTCGCCCCCCAGTCCGACCGCCGCACCGACAGCCTGCTCGACGACCTGCGCTCGGGCACGCCGTGGGCGATCGCCTTCGGTGGCCAGGGCGGGGACTGGCTCGAGCCGCTCGCCGGCCTGGTCCGTGACCACGCGCTCGAGGCCGACGTCGCCGATCTGGTCCGCCGCGCCGAGCGCCTGTTGGAGCCGGTCGCGTCCGATCTGGCCCGTGCCGGCGTGCCGTTCGAGCCGATCGCCTGGGTCGACGTGCTCGCGGTGGGGGAGTCGGCCGAGGACGACGACGCGCCGGGTCTGCCCGCAGGGGCCGACGTGCTGGCGCCGGCGGCGTCGGTTCCGGGCATCGTGCTGTCCCAGCTCGCCGGTCTGCGCGCTCTCGCCCGCCAGGGCCTCGACGTCGCCGCCCACCCGCCGGTCGCGGTCGCGGGTCACTCCCAGGGCGTCCTGGCCGCGGAGGTCCTCGACGGCGTCCCCGAGGTCGAGGCACTCGCACTCGCCCGTCTGATCGGCGTCGCCGCACAGATCGTCGGTCGCCGCCGCGGACTCCTCGGCGCGACGATGCTGGCGGTCTCGGGCGTCGTGCCCGAGCGGGTCGCCGAGATCGTCGAGGGCACCGGGGCCGTCTGCCGCATCCGCAACGGGCGTCGCGCCGTCGTGCTGTCCGGATCGCAGGCCGCCCTCGCCGAGGCGACCCGTCGCCTGGAGCAGGTCGCCGCCAGGGAGAAGGACGAGCGGGAGCGCAAGGTGACCGGCGGAGCGCCGTTCAGCCCGGTGATCGAACCGGTCGAGTCCGCCGTGGCGTTCCACCACCCGGACCTCGCCCCGGCAGCCGAGCTCGTGGCCGACTGGGCCGAGCGGATCGGCGTCGACGCCGAGCACGCCCGCCGCGCCACGGTGCGCTCGATCGTCGACCCCGTCGACTGGGTCGAGACCGTGAATGCGGCGTTCGACGCCGGCGCCCGGTGGCTGCTCGACGTGGGGCCGGCCGACCTGGTCTCGCGCTTGTCCGCCGCGGAGGCCCGCGCGCGCGGCGTCGGGGTCGTCGCCACCACCACGCGCCGCGGCAACCGCGAGCTGACCATCACGGGCGCCCGTCCGACGCTCCCGCCGGCGTGGTCGACCTTCGCCCCGCGCCTGGTCACCCTGCCCGACGGCTCGACCGTCGTCGAGACGCGATTCACCCGCGCCACCGGCAAGTCCCCGATCCTGCTCGCCGGCATGACCCCGACCACCGTGGACGCGCCGATCGTCGCCGCGGCGGCCAACGCCGGGTTCTGGGCCGAGCTCGCCGGCGGCGGACAGGTCACCGAGGAGGTCTTCGAGGCCCGGATGGCCGAGCTGGCCGAGTTGCTCGACCAGGGTGCGACCTTCCAGTTCAACTCGCTGTTCCTCGACCCCTACCTGTGGCGACTCCAGCTCGGCCAGAACCGCCTCGTGCAGCGGGCCCGTGCCGCCGGCTCGCCGATCGACGCGGTGATCGTCACGGCGGGAGTCCCCGAGCTCGACGAGGCCGTCGCGCTCATCGACGAACTGACCGAGCTCGGCATCGAGCACGTGGTGTTCAAGCCGGGCACCGTCCGCCAGATCCGTGAGGTCCTCGCGATCGCCAAGCAGGTCGATCGCACCGTCATCGTCCAGGTCGAGGGCGGCCGCGCCGGCGGACACCACTCGTGGGAGGACCTGGACGACCTGATCCTGGCCACCTACGCCGAGCTGCGTGCGCAGTCGAACGTGGTCCTGTGCGTCGGCGGCGGCATCGGCACCCCCGACGCCGCGGCGGCCTGGCTGACCGGCACCTGGGCACAGCGCCACGGCTACCCGGACATGCCGGTCGACGGCATCCTCGTCGGCACCGCCGCGATGGCGACCCTCGAGGCGACGACCGCCCCGGACGTCAAGCGCCTGCTGGTCCAGACGCGGGGCACGGGCGCCTGGGTCGGCGCCGGCACCGCCAAGAACGGCATGGCCTCCGGCCGCAGCCAGCTCGGCGCCGACATCCACGAGATCGACAACACGGCCTCGCGCACCGGCCGACTGCTCGACGAGGTCGCCGGTGACGCCGAGGCCGTGGCCGCGCGCCGCGACGAGATCGTCGAGGCGCTGAACCGCACGGCCAAGCCCTACTTCGGCGACGTCACCTCGATGACCTACGCCCAGTGGCTGCGACGCTTCGTCGAGCTGTCCGGCACCGCGGCCGACGGCTCGCCCGCCTGGCTCGACGTGTCGCTGCGCGACCGGTTCCACGCGATGATCCAGCGGGCCGAGGCGCGACTGGCCGACCAGGACCGCGGGCGCATCGAGACGGCGTTCGTCCGCCCGGACGACGTCGAGGACGGTCTCGCCGCCGTCGAACGCCTCCTGCAGGCCCATCCGGACGCCGATCGGGTGCTGCTCCACCCGGCCGACGAGGCGTTCTTCGTCGAGGTCTGCCGTCGTCCGGGCAAGCCGGTCAACTTCGTGCCCGTGATCGACGCCGACGTGCGCCGCTGGTGGCGCTCGGACTCGCTCTGGCAGGCCCACGATCCGCGCTACTCGGCCGACGAGGTCTGCATCATCCCCGGCACCGCGAGCGTCGCCGGCATCACCCGGGTCGACGAGCCGGTCGCCGAGCTGCTGCAGCGGTTCGAGGACGCGGCGGTCGACGCGCTGCTCGCCGCCGGGCGCGCCCCCCACCGGGTTCCCGGTCGCCGCCGCGAGGACGCGAGCGGGCTGGCGCCCGCACTGGCCCTTGCCCTCGCCGCGCCGGACGTGAGCTGGGCCGGCCGGACCGTGCGCAATCCGATCCACCGGCTCGGCGACGAGTGGGTGCTCACCGGCGTCGATGCGGCAGAGCAGG
>JAJUII010000095.1 GCA_029265505.1 Aeromicrobium choanae | reverse complement strand
GGCGTTTCGCCGATCGGCACGGGGTGTGGGAAGGTTTGGTCGACCGTGGTGTCCTGATCCGTGAGGTCGGACCCGACGGCTGGCTGCGGGTGTCGATCGGCACCCCGGAGGAGATGCAGGCGTTTCGCGACGCCCTGACGGAGGTGGACCCCCGATGAGCAGGACCGCACGGATCGAGCGGAAGACCTCGGAGTCGCACGTCGTCGTCGAGCTGGACCTCGACGGCACGGGACGGCACCAGATCAGCACCGGCGTGGGGTTCTACGACCACATGTTGACCGCGCTGAGCCGTCACTCGCTCATCGACCTGACCGTCCGCTCCGAGGGCGACCTGCACATCGACGCCCACCACACGGTCGAGGACACCGCGATCTGCATCGGCCGGGCGATCGGTGAGGCGCTGGGCGACAAGGCGGGGATCCGCCGCTACGGACACGCCGTCGTCCCGCTCGACGAGGCGATCGCCGACTGCGTCGTCGACGTCTCGGGCCGGCCGTACTTCGTGCACACCGGCGAGCCGGAGCGCCAGATCACCGCGATCATCGGCGGCCAGTACATCGGCTCGCTGACCTCGCACGTCTTCGAGTCGATCGCGCACCACGCCGGGATCACCCTGCACATGACCCTGATCGCCGGTCGCGATCCGCACCACATCGCCGAGTGCCAGTTCAAGGCCCTCGCTCGGGCGCTGCGTGCCGCGATCGAGCCGGATCCCCGCGAGACGGGCGTCCCGTCCACGAAGGGCGCGCTGTGACGGTGGCGAGCCGATGACCTCGGTGGCCGTGCTCGACTACGGCTCGGGCAACCTCCGATCGGTCGTGCGCGCCGTCGAGCGCGCCGGGGAGTCGCGGGGTGTGACCGTCACCCTCACCTCCGACCCGCAGGTGGCCGAGCACGCCGACGGGCTGCTCGTCCCCGGCGTCGGCGCGTTCGCCGCCTGCATGGAGGGCCTGCGCTCGGTCGGCGGCGAGCGGATCATCGAGCGGCGCCTCATCGCGGGGCGACCGGTGCTGGGCATCTGCGTCGGCATGCAGATCCTGTTCGCCGAGGGCATCGAGCACGGTGTCCGCGCCGCCGGCTGCGGGGAGTGGCCCGGGACCGTCGAGCGACTCCGGGCGCCGGTGGTCCCGCACATGGGCTGGAACACCGTCGAGCCGCCGGGCGACTCGGTGATGTTCGCCGGAATCGAGCGCGAGAGGTTCTACTTCGTGCACTCCTACGCCGTGCGCGAGTGGAAGATCGACGCGTCCGGGACGGCCTTCCGGGAGCCGGGCGTCACCTGGACCGAGTACGCCGGCGACCGGTTCGTGTCCGCCGTGGAGCACGGTCCGCTGTGGGCGACGCAGTTCCACCCGGAGAAGTCCGCCGACGCAGGGCGGCGGCTGCTCGAGAACTGGATCGGGACGCTCTGACGCCCGCGCTCAGGCGCGGTAGCGCTCCGGCCGGTGGTTGAACGCGAGCACCACGTTGAGGATGACCGCGCCGAGCGCGGACAGCAGAACGCCGCCGACCGGGACGACGAGCAGGGCGCCGACCACCACGAGCACGTCGAGCACCATCTGGACGTAACCGGCTCGCAGTCCGGCCTGCTCCTGGGCGATGAGCGCCAGGACGCTGAACCCGCCGAGGCTCGATCCGTGGCGGAACAGGATCAGGATGCCGACGCCGGCCAGCAGGTTGCCGGTCACGATCCCGTACAGCGGCTCGAGGTCCGGCGCTGGCACGAGCTCGGCGTGCAGCGCGGTGAAGACCGACAACAGCGCGACGGCCACCACCGACCTCGCCGTGAAGCCCCAGCCCTTCTTCCACACGGCCAGCACGAAGAACGGCAGGTTCACCAGGACCAGCACGATCGACAGCGACCACGGCACCGCGTAGGTGATCAGCAGCGACAGCCCCGCGGTCCCTCCGGTCACGGCGTGGGCCTCGTGCAGCAGGTGGAGTCCGAGGGAGGCCAGCCAGGTGCCGGTCAGCACGCCCAGGACGTCCTCGAGCGGCGTGTGGGGCAGGGTCACGGAGGAGGGCTCGGTCATCGCCCGTCCACTCTAGGAAGTCGCGTCCCGCTACGATCACGGGGTGACTCTCGAACTCCTTCCCGCCGTCGACGTGGCCGACGGTCGGGCCGTCCGTCTGGTCCAGGGTGAGCTCGGCAGCGAGACCTCCTACGGGTCGCCGCTCGACGCCGCACTGCAGTGGCAGAGCGACGGCGCCCGGTGGGTCCACCTGGTGGACCTGGACGCCGCGTTCGGCCGCGGCAGCAATCGCGAGCTGATCGCCGAGGTGATCGGACGTCTGGACATCGACGTCGAGCTGTCCGGGGGCATCCGCGACGACGAGTCCCTCGAGGCCGCCCTCGCGACCGGCTGCCGCCGCGTCAACATCGGCACCGCCGCCATCGAGAACCCCGACTGGTGCCGCGCCGCGATCGCCCGCCACGGCGACCGCATCGCGGTCGGGCTCGACGTCCGGGGGCGCACCCTGGCCGCGCGTGGCTGGGTCGAGGAGGGCGGGGACCTGTTCGAGACGCTCGAGCGGCTCGACGCCGACGGCTGCGCCCGCTACGTCGTCACCGACGTCACGAAGGACGGCACCCTGACCGGCCCGAACCTCGACCTGCTGCGGCAGGTGTGCGATCACACCGACAAGCCTGTGGTGGCCTCCGGCGGGGTGTCCAGCCTCGACGACCTGCGCGCGATCGCCGCGCTCGCCGACATCGGCGTGGAGGGCGCCATCATCGGCAAGGCCCTCTACGCGGGCTCCTTCACCCTGCCCGAGGCCCTGGCGGCCGTGGAGGGATGACATCCGGTGGCGCGCGTGGACTGGAGCCGGTTCAGTGCCGATCCGCGGCGCCCGGAGGTGGCCGGGGTCCGTGCCACCGACGCCGACCGTGACAGCGCCGTCGCCGCGCTGCGCGAGGCGTTCGCCGACGGGCGCCTGGACCGTGACGAGTTCGACCACCGCTGCGCCGAGACTCTGCGGGTCCGCCTGCTGGGCGAGCTGGTCCCGTTGCTGGCCGATCTGGAGCCGCCGGTGCCCGTCGAGCGCGACGTGCGCCGCGAGGCGATCGAGAAGTACCGACGCGAGAGTCGGGAGGCGCGCACCGGCACCGTCGCGATCGCCGTGCTGACGACCGGCGTGTGGGGCGCGACGAGTCTGTCCGCCGGCGAGCCGCAGTTCTTCTGGCCGGTGTTTCCGATCCTGGGGGTCGGCGCCGGCTGGCTCGTGCTGTTGCTCAACCGCGGCGATCGGATCGCCCGGCACGAGCGGCGGATCCTCGCGCGTCGGCGGGAGAAGGGTCAGACGTGACGGTCAGCACCCGTCGCGCATGAGACTCGGTCGCGTGCCCCGCGTGACCTCGACGAGGGTGACCTTCGCCTTCGGACCGATCGACTCGACGTCGGCGTCGAACAGGAATCCGAGCCAACGCTCGCCGTCGGTGACGAAGACCCCGGTCTGGCCGTAGCCCGCCTCGGTCATCTCGGCGGTCTCGTAGGTGCGCGAGACCTGCCGCAGCGTGCTGCCGACGCCGAGCCCCTCGGCGGTGCGCGGCTCCTCGCCCCGGACGCCCAGGGACACGATCGTGCCGTCGTCCCGGGTCAAGACGTCCAGACTGGCGGCGTAGTCGGCCTTCCAGGCGAGCGGCTCGGTCCGCTCACACTCCTCGGCACCGCCCTCCACGTCGGCGTCGAACAGGCCTGTCGCGAGCGCCTCGTCGCGGCCCATCCCGGCCTCGGCGGGCCCGATCGCGCCGGGCTCGACGACGAGGTCGGTCAGGGGGATCGGCGAGGCGGTCGGCGCCGTGGTCGGTGAGGCGGTCGACGCCGTCGCGGTCGGGGCGCTGGTGCCGGGCGTCGGCTCGGGCTCGGAGGAGTCCGAGCACGCCGCGAGCGTCAGGCTCAGGACGGCCGCGACGATCCACGGCCGGGTCGAACGGACGTCGGGCCCACGCACTACGCTCATGGCCGTGAGCCTAGCCGTCCGTGTGATCCCCTGCCTGGACGTCGACGGGGGCCGCGTCGTCAAGGGCGTGAACTTCGTCGACCTGCGCGATGCCGGCGACCCCGTCGAGATGGCTCGTGTCTACGACGCCGAGGGCGCCGACGAGCTGACCTTCCTCGACATCACCGCCTCCAGCAGCGACCGATCGACGACCTACGAGATCGTCCGTCGCACCGCCGAGCAGGTCTTCATCCCGCTCACCGTCGGTGGCGGCGTCCGCACTGTCGAGGACGTCGACCGCCTGCTGCGGGCGGGAGCCGACAAGGTCGGGATCAACACCGCGGCGATCGCCCGCCCCGAGGTCATCTCCGAGATCGCGCATCGCTTCGGGAATCAGGTGCTCGTGTTGAGCGTTGACGCCAGACGTGCAGACGATCAGCCGAGCGGGTTCGAGGTGACCACCCATGGTGGCCGCCGGTCCGCCGGGATCGACGCCGTCGAGTGGGTCCGTCGGGCCACCGAGCTCGGTGCCGGCGAGATCCTGCTCAACTCGATGGACGCCGACGGCACGCAGGCCGGATTCGACCTGGAGATGATCCGCGCCGTGCGTGCGGTGACCGACCTGCCGCTCATCGCCAGTGGCGGCGCGGGCCGTCTCGAGCACTTCCCGCCCGCGGTCGACGCGGGCGCGGACGCCGTGCTCGCCGCGAGTGTGTTCCACTTCGGCACGCTGACGATCCCTGCCGTGAAGGAGACGCTGCGAGCCGCAGGGCACGTGGTCCGGTGACGACCACCGACACCCTCGACACCCTCGGCGGCGGCACGCACGATCTGACCCGTCGCGGCTTCGGCGTGATGGGCCGGGGCATCATGCGGCAGCGGCTGATGTTCACCTGGGCCGCGCTGGCCTCCCTGCTCTTCGGCGTGATGACCGTCGCGGACGCGTGGGTGCTGGGCTGGGCGACCGAGCACGTCATCACGCCGAGCCTCGCCGAGCGCCGTGTCACCGCGGGTGCCCTGGGGGCCGGGGTGGGCCTGTTCCTGCTCGCGGCGCTGCTGCGCACGATCGGCGTCATCGGCCGCCGCCTGCTCGGCGGCGTGGTGTTCTTCCGGCTGGTGCGCGACGACCGACTGCGGGTGACCCGACGCTATCTGCAGCTCCCGCTGCGGTGGCACCATCGCCACCCGGCGGGCCAGCTGCTCAGCAACGCCAACGCCGACGTCGAGGCGACCTGGTCGGTCTTCATGCCACTGCCGATGGCCCTCGGCACGATCGCGATGCTCATCGCCGCAGTCGTCACGATGGTCGCGGCCGATCCCGTGATGACCCTCGTCGGGCTGGTGGTCATCCCGTTGCTGTTCCTCGCCAACGCGGTCTACCAGCGGTGGCAGGGCCCGCGGATCGCGCTGGCGCAGAGCCTGCGCGGCGACGTCTCCACGGTGGCCCACGAGTCCTTCGACGGCGCTCTCGTGGTCAAGTCCCTCGGCCGGGAGGCCGACGAGACCGAGCGCTTCCGTCGGGCGAGCGAGCGTCTGCGCGACGCCGCCATCGACATCGGTCGCGTGCGGGCCGTGTTCGACCCCGTCATCGAGATGCTGCCGAACCTCGCGGTCCTGGCCGTCGTCCTGCTCGGGGCGGTGCGGGTCCGATCCGCAGCGGCCGATCCGGCCGACGTCGTCCAGGTGGCCTACCTGTTCACCGTCATCGGGATGCAGATCCGGTCGTTCGGCTGGGTGCTCGGGGAGCTCCCCCGTGCGGTCGTCGGCTGGGACCGGGTCTCGCGGGTCCTCGACGAGGACGATTCCATGGACTACGGGACGGCCGACGTCCCCGGTCGGGGACCGGTGTCCCTGGAGGTCGAGGCCCTCAGCTACAGCCACCCGGACGAGCCGGACACCGCCGTCCTGCGCGACATCGACTTCCGCGTGCCGGCCGGATCGGTGACCGCGATCGTCGGCGGCACCGGCAGCGGCAAGAGCACCCTGGCCTCGCTCGTCACCCGGCTGGTCGACCCGGACTCCGGGACGGTGCGCATCGGGGGAATCGACGCGCGCGAGCTCTCGCAGCAGGCGCTCACCACCGCGGTCGCGCTCGTCCCGCAGTCGACCTTCATGTTCGACGACACGGTGCGGGCGAACGTCGTGCTCGATCTGGACCTGCCCGACGAGCGGGTCTGGGACGTGCTGCGCCTGGTGCAGGCCGACCGGTTCGTCGCCGCGCTCCCGCAGGGCCTGGACACCCAGCTGGGGGAGCGGGGCACCTCGCTGTCGGGCGGCCAGCGCCAGCGACTGGCGCTGGCCCGGGCGCTGGTGCGCGATCCGCGGGTCCTGGTGATGGACGATGCGACCAGTGCGCTCGACCCGGACGTGGAGCAGCGGATCCTGCGCGCCCTCGCGGAGCGGGAGGGCGCCCCGACCACCGTGGTCGTCGCGTACCGCAAGGCGACCATCGCGCTCGCCGACGAGGTCGTGCTGCTCGAGGGGGGCCGCGTCGTCGAGCGCGGCACCGACGCGCAGCTGCGCGCCCGGTCGGCCGCCTACCGGAACCTCGTCGACGCCTACGACCAGGCGCGTGAGGAGGTGGACCATGAGTGAGTCCGAGCGCGTCGGCGGGATGGCCGTCCTGATGCGGGGACTGCGACGCAACCCGGAGATCACCGAGGGGATCTGGCTCACGCTGCTGCTCGCCCTGATCAGCACGGCCGGTGGCTCGGTGGTCCCGGTCGTCGTGCGCTCGACGCTCGACGACGGCTTCGGGGCCGGCGGCGTCGATCTGGACCTGGTCACCCGCAACGTCCTCATCGCCGCCGTGCTGATGATCGCGATCGCCGTCACCGGCTACTGGTCCAAGGTGCGGATCTTCACCGCCAGCGAGCGGGGGCTGGCGAACCTGCGCGTCGCCGCCTTCCGGCACGTGCACGACCTGTCGATGCTGACCCAGAACACGCAGCGGCGCGGCGCCCTCGTCTCGCGGGTCACCTCCGACGTCGACCAGATCAGCCAGTTCCTGCAGTTCACCGGGATCATGATGATCATCAGCGTCGGGCAGATGATCGTGGCGACCGCGGTGATGGCTGCCCTGTCGTGGCAGCTCACCCTCGTGGTGCTGGTGTCCTTCGTGCCGCTCGCGCTGAGCCTGCGGTGGCTCGCCGGGGCCATGTCACGGGCGTACGACCGGGTGCGAGCCAGTGTCGGCGAGATGCTCGCGGTGATCGCCGAGCCGGTCGTGGGGGCCTCCGTCGTGCGCTCCTACGGGATCGAGGAGCGCACGCAGCGCCGCGTCGACGCCGCCGTGTGGACCAACTACCGTCACAACGTCCGCGCCCAGACGATCACCGCCGGGGCGTTCTCCGCGGCGATCCTCGTCGGTGGCGTCGCGAACGCGGCGGTCCTGGCGATCGGGGTGTGGCTGGGCATCGTCGGCCAGCTCTCGGTCGGCACCGTCGTGGCGTTCGTCTTCCTCGTCGGCCTGTTCACCGGCCCCGCCCAGATGGCGACCCAGGTGATCTCCGAGGCGCAGAACGCGATCTCCTCCTGGCGGCGCGTCCTGGACCTGCTCGACACGCCGGCCGATGTCGTCGATCCCGGCCCGGGGGCCGAGCCCCTGCCCGGGGGCGACCTGTCCGCCCGCTTCGAGCACGTCAGCTTCGCCTACCCCGGCGGCCCGACCGTCCTGGCGGACGTCGACGTCACCATCGAGCCTCGGCAGCGGGTCGCGGTCGTCGGCGAGACCGGCTCGGGCAAGACCACCTTCGCCAAGCTGCTGACGCGGCTGATGGACCCGAGCGAGGGCCGGGTCCTGCTCGGCGGGGTGGACGTGTCGCGGGTCGCGTTCGACGACCTGCGGCGGCACGTGCTGATGGTGCCGCAGGAGGGATTCCTGTTCGATGCCACGCTGGCGGAGAACCTGCGCTACGGCGATCCGGAGGCGAGCGACGAGGAGCTGGTCGCGGCGATCGAGCGGCTCAGCCTCGGCGACTGGTTCGCGGGCCTGCCGCGCGGACTGCAGACCCGGGTCGGTCAGCGCGGCGAGTCCCTGTCGGCGGGGGAGCGGCAGCTCGTGGCACTCGTCCGCTCGGCGCTGGCCGACCCGGCGCTCCTCGTCCTGGACGAGGCGACCAGCGCGGTCGATCCCCAGACCGAGCTGCGGGCCACCCGGGCACTGGACCGGCTGCTCACCGGACGGACGAGCGTGACGATCGCACACCGACTCTCGACGGCCGAGAACGCCGACCGGGTGCTCGTGTTCGACCGGGGCCGACTGGTCGAGGACGGCCACCATCGCGACCTCGTCGCCGCGCACGGCGTCTACGCCCGACTGCACGCCTCCTGGGTCGCCCAGTCCTCGCTCAGATGACGCCGACGGCCGCGCTGAGATCGACTGCGACAATGGAGGGGTGACTTCCCTGGATCCGGCCATCGCGGCCCGACTCAAGCGCAACCCCGACGGCCTCGTCCCGGCCATCGTGCAGGACGCGACCTCGCGCGCCGTGCTCATGCTCGGGTGGATGGACGACGAGGCCCTGCACCGCACGCTGACCACCGGGCGCTCGACGTTCTGGAGCCGCAGCCGCCGGGAGTACTGGGTCAAGGGCGAGACCTCCGGGCACACCCAGCACGTCCGCGAGGTCCGGCTCGACTGCGACGGCGACACTCTGCTGCTGATCGTGGATCAGGTGGGCGCCGCCTGCCACACCGGCGACGCCACCTGCTTCGACGCGGACGTGCTGACGTGAACCGCAACCTGCTCGGTCCGGTCGTGGTGCTGCTCCTGACGAGCGGCGGCGGGGCCCTGCTGGCCTCCCGGGCGGCCTGGTCCACCGCGACGGCGTCGCCGGCCGGCCTCCCCGAGGTCGACCTGTCCGTGACCGGCACGGACGTGGCGCCCGGGGCCGTCGGACTGGCCCTGGTCGTCATGGCCGCCGCCGCCGGCGTCCTGGCCGCCGGCCCGCGCCTGAGGCGTGGCATCGGCTGCCTGGTGGGCGCCGCGGCCGTCGGCGGCATCGTCGTCGTGCTGACCGCCTCCG
>JAJUII010000046.1 GCA_029265505.1 Aeromicrobium choanae | reverse complement strand
GCATCGCCACCGGGGTCGACGTGGTCATGATCGACACCGCCGGCCGCCTGCACACCAAGACCGGCCTCATGGACGAGCTCGGCAAGGTCAAGCGCGTCGTGGAGAAGCAGGCTCCGGTCACCGAGGTGCTGCTGGTCATCGATGCCACCACCGGTCAGAACGGTCTGACCCAGGCTCGCGTGTTCGGTGAGGTCGTCGACGTCACGGGCATCGTGCTGACCAAGCTCGACGGCACGGCCAAGGGCGGCATCGTCATCGCCGTGCAGCGCGAGCTCGGCGTCCCGGTGAAGTTCGTCGGCCTCGGTGAGGGCCCGGACGACCTGGCGCCCTTCGACGCCGAGGACTTCGTCGACGCGTTGCTCGATTCGTAACACGACGGGCGAACCCGTAACACGGACGTAACGCAAGGCGCGCAGACCCGAAATCCGACGCCGCCACGGTGGTGGTCATGGATGGCTACTACGCGTGGATGATCACGGCCACGGCGCTCGTGATGATGATGACCGTGCCGGCGCTCGCCCTCTTCTACGGGGGCATGACCCGGTCCCGGTCCGTGCTGAACATGATGATGATGTCGTACGCCGCCGCCGCGGTCGTGGGCATCGTCTACGTGCTGTGGGGTTGGTCGACGTCCTACAGCTCGACCGACGACGGGGCGTTCTTCGCCGATCCGTTCACCCTGTTCGGACTCGACGGGGTGGACTGGAGCGAGTACATCTTCGTCGGGTTCCAGATGACGTTCGCGGTGATCACCGCCGCGCTGATCTCGGGAGCGATCGCCGACCGGGTCAAGTTCTCGGCGTGGCTCGTGTTCGTGCCGCTGTGGGTGACGTTCTCGTACTTCCCCCTCGCGCACATGGTGTGGGGCGGCGGCTTCATCACGGAGCACTTCCCGGCCCAGGACTACGCCGGCGGCACCGTGGTGCACATCAACGCCGGTGTCGCCGGCGGTCTGCTCGCTCTCATCATCGGCGCCCGGCGCGGATGGCCGAAGGAGCAGATGCGCCCGCACAACCTCCCGCTCACGATGCTCGGTGCCGGTCTGCTGTGGTTCGGCTGGTACGGCTTCAACGTCGGCTCGATCGTCTTCGAGGCCGGTGACGGCGGCGAGGAGGACATCGCCCAGTTCATGAGCGAGACCGGCGTGACCTTCATCAACACGACGGTCGCCACGATGGCGGCGATCCTGGCATGGCTCGCGGTCGAGCGGCTGCTGCACGGCAAGGCCACCTCGCTCGGTGCGGCCTCGGGCATCGTGGCCGGACTGGTCGCGATCACCCCGTCGTGCGGGGCCGTGAGCGTCGTCGGCGCGATCGCCATCGGTGCGGTCTCCGGTGGGCTGTGTGCCTGGGCCGTCGGACTGAAGTACCGCTTCGGGCTGGACGACTCGCTCGACGTGGTCGGCGTGCACCTCGTCGGCGGCCTCGTGGGCACCCTGTTGATCGGCTTCCTGTCGACCTCGTCGGCCCCCGGCGGCGTGGACGGGCTGTTCTACGGCGGCGGTCTCGGCTCGCTCGTCGACCAGGTGATGGCCGCACTCATCGCCATCGCCTGGACCGCGGTGTTCACCACGATCATCGCCCTGGCCATCAAGTACACGATCGGGTGGCGCGTCGACGTCGAGGACGAGGTCACCACCGGCATCGACTTCGCCGAGCACGGTGAGTCCGCCTACGACATCGCCGGATCGTCCGGCGCCGGCCTCTGAAGGAGAATCAGCAGATGAAACTCGTCACCGCAGTCATCAAGCCCCACAAGTGGGAAGAGGTGCGTGAGGCGCTCGCCGCGTCCGGAGTCTCCGGCATGACCGTCACCGAGGCCAGCGGCTACGGCCAGCAGAAGGGCCACACCGAGGTGTACCGGGGCGCCGAGTACGACGTCTCGCTCGTGCCCAAGATCCGTCTGGAGATCGTGGTGGACGACGCCGACGTCGAGGACGTCGTCGGGACGATCGTCCGCACGGCGCAGACCGGTCGGATCGGCGACGGGAAGGTCTGGGTCGTGCCCGTCGAGTCGGTGGTGCGCGTGCGCACCGGCGAGTCCGACGAAGCGGCGCTCTGAACGGCGTCCACGAGTGGTCCCGGCAGGGCCGGGCCGACTCGATCGATCGTCTGCTGGCCGAGGAGTTCTCCGCGGTCGCCGGGCACGTCGAGTCCGGCCTGGCCCTCGTCGCGATCGGTGGGTACGGACGGCGGGAGCTGTCGCCCCACAGCGACGTCGACGTGGTCCTGCTCCACGCCGACGCACTCCCCGCCGGGGAGGTCGACGCGGTCGCGAGTCGACTGTGGCAGCGGCTGTGGGACCGCCGCGTCCCGCTCGACCAAGCGGTGCGCGGCCTCACCGAGATGACGACGCTGGCCGACGCGGACCACCGGGTCGCGATCGGCGCGCACGACGCCCGGTGCGTCGCCGGTGACGCGGCCCTGGTCGTGACGATGCGGACGACGGTGCTCACGCACTGGCGGCGTGACGCACGCGAGCGACTCGCCGTCGTGCGGGACGACCGCGCCGCCCGGATCAGGCGCTCCGGAATGCTCGCCTACGAGGCGGTCCCGGACCTGAAGAGCTCGGCGGGCGGACTGCGCGACGCGGTGCTGCTGCGGGCGATCGCCACCTCGTGGCTGGTCGACGTGCCCTCGTCGGAGGTGGCCGAGCTCGCCGGCGCCCTGCTCGACGTGCGGGACGTGGTGCACGCGGTCACCGGTCGTCGAGGCGACAAGTGGATCGCCGACGTGGTGCCCGAGGTCGCCGCGCGGCTCGGCACGACACCGGGCGATCTGGACGTCCGGGTTCGCGACGTGGGACGCCGCCTGGATCACGTGATCGAACGCTGCTGGCGCCGCCTCGACGACGCCCGGCGCGACCCGCACCGCCGCATCGGCGCACGGGGCCCGGTGATCGATCAGGTCGCCCGGGGCGTCGGCGTGCTCGACGGCGAGGTCGTCCTGACTCCCGACGCCGATCCGGCCGCCGACGCCGAGCTGGTCTTCCGCGTCGCCGCGGTCGCCGCCCAGCGGGGGCTGGTCGTCAACGAGGCGTCGCTGGCCCGGCTCGCCCGGACCGTGCGGTGGCCCGAGGAGGCCTTCGGCGGCTCGGCGCGCCGTTGGCTGATCGACCTGCTGGCGTCGGGGGAGGGGCTCGTCCCGGTGTGGCACCAGCTCGACTTCGCCGGACTCGTGGACGGCTTCCTGCCCGAGTGGGAGCGGCTGCGCCTGCGCGGCTCGTCCTCGCCGGTGCATCGGTTCACGATCGACCGGCACAGCCTCCAGGCCGTCGTCAACGCCGCCGGACACCTGCGCGACGTCGAACGACCCGACCTGCTGCTCGTGGCCTGCCTGCTGCACGACATCGGCAAGCAGCTTCCCGGAGACCACAGCGAGGTCGGTGCGCCGATCGCGGCCGCGATCGCTCGACGGTGGGGCTTCGACGACCGGGACGCCGCGACGATCCACCGCCTGGTGCGCCATCATCTGCTGCTGCCGACCGTGGCGACCCGCCGCGACATCGAGGATCCGGCGACGGTCGAGCACGTCGCGAGCATCGTCGAGGACGAGTCGGGTCTCGACCTTCTCGCGGCGCTGACGGCCTGCGACGCCCGCGCCACGGGCGAGGCGGCCTGGAGCTCGTGGCGGCGCGGGCTGGTCGAGGGACTGGTTTCAGCCGTCCGCACCCGACTGCGCGGCACCACCACCCCGGCGCCGGAGGTTCTCGGGTGGCCCGCTCGCCGGGACCTGCCGCGGACCGGCGGACTCGCGGCCGACGAGGTCCGCGTCGAGGCCGAGCCGGGACACGACGGCTCGGTGCTCACCGTCGTCACGGTCGACCGAGCCGGACTGCTGGCCGATCTGGCCGGTGCGCTGGCGGTCGCCCGCCTCGACATCCGCTCCTGCCGGGCGGTCACCCGCGACGGCGTGTCGATCACGCTGTGGGAGGTCACCCGCCCGGACGTCGACGCCGTCATCGTCGCCGACCGGATCCGCGTGGTCCTGGCCGGCGGGGTGGATCTGGCCACCCGGCTGGCGTACACGCTCGGGCCGGACGACGCCGACCCTGCGGTGTCCGTGGTGGAGGCTCCCGGCGGCGACGCCCTCCTGCTGCAGATCCGCACCCGGGACCGGCGGGGCCTGATGTGGACCGTGTGCCACACGATCGCCGCGCACGGCCTCCACGTGCGGTCGGCGCATCTGACGACGTACGGCGACGAGGCACGTGACGTCTTCTACGTCACCGGGCCCGACGCGACCGTGCCCGACGACGCGACGGGGAGGGCGCTGGGCGAGGCCGTGCGGACCGCCTTGGCCTGAGGGGGACCGGCTACGCTGGGGGCCTATGTTCGATTCGCTGCAGGACCGGCTTCAGTCGGCATTCAAGAGCCTCCGCGGCAAGGGCAAGCTGTCCGACGCCGACATCGACGCCGTCGCGCGGGAGATCCGCGTGGCGCTGCTCGACGCGGACGTCGCCGTGCCCGTCGTGCGCGAGTTCATCGCGAACGTCAAGGAGCGCGCTCGCGGTGCCGAGGTCAGCCAGGCGCTGAACCCGGCCCAGCAGGTCATCAAGATCGTCAACGACGAGCTGGTGCGCATCCTCGGCGGCGAGACGCGCCGCATCCGCTTCGCCAAGACGCCACCGACCGTGATCATGCTCGCCGGCCTGCAGGGCGCCGGCAAGACGACGCTCGCCGGAAAGCTCGGCCGATGGCTCAAGGAGCAGGGCAACTCGCCGATGCTCGTCGCCGCCGACCTGCAGCGCCCCAATGCCGTGACCCAGCTGAAGGTCGTCGGCGAGCAGGCCGGCGTGACCGTGTTCGCGCCCGAGCCGGGCAACGTCGGAGGAGCGCAGACCGAGTCCGGCACGCAGAGCATCGGCGACCCGGTCCAGGTCGCCCGCGACGCGGTCGCCGAGGCGCGGCGCAGCCTGCACGACGTCGTCATCATCGACACCGCCGGTCGTCTGGCCGTGGACGCCGACCTGATGCAGCAGGCTCGCGACATCCGCGACGCCACGCAGCCCGACGACGTCCTGTTCGTCATCGACGCGATGATCGGCCAGGACGCCGTCGGCACCGCCCAGGCCTTCCTCGAGGGGGTCGAGTTCACCGGCGTCGTGCTCACCAAGCTCGACGGCGACGCCCGCGGCGGTGCCGCGCTCTCGGTGCGCTCGGTCACCGGCCGCCCGATCATGTTCGCTTCGACTGGCGAGAAGCTCGACGACTTCGACGTGTTCCACCCCGACCGGATGGCCTCGCGCATCTTGGACATGGGCGACGTCCTGACGCTGATCGAGCAGGCTGAGAAGGTCTTCGACGCCGAGCAGGCCGCCAAGGCCGCCGAGAAGGTCGCCGGTGGCTCGTTCACTCTCGCCGACTTCCTCCAGCAGATGGAGGCGCTGTCGAAGATGGGCTCGATGACCAAGATGCTCGGGATGCTCCCGGGCATGGGTCAGTTCAAGGAGCAGCTCGCGAACTTCGACGAGAAGGACATCGACAAGATCAAGGCGATCATCCGCTCGATGACGCCCGCCGAGCGCGAGAACCCCAAGATCATCGACGGCTCCCGCCGTGCCCGCATCGCCCGGGGCTCGGGAACCCAGGTCAGCGACGTCAATCAATTGGTCACCAGGTTCTTCGAGGCCGCGAAGATGATGCAGAAGATGGCCAAGGGCGGCGGGCTTCCCGGCATGGGGATGCCTGGCATGCCCGGGATGCCCGGCGCGATGCCGGGCCTGGGCGGCGGCAAGCGCGCCGGCGCCCGTCAGCCGAAGCAGAAGAAGAACAAGAAGGCCAAGCGCGTCTCGGGCAACCCCGCCAAGCGCGCGGCCGCGGCGAAGGCCGAGACCCAGAAGCCGACCGGCGACGCCTTCGGCTTCGATCAGGGCGGCGCCCCGGCGGACTTCGAGCTGCCCAAGGAACTGCGCGACCTCCTGTGAGATGACCGTGCCGCCGCTCGTCGTCGTCATGGGCGTGTCCGGCACGGGCAAGTCGACCGTCGGGCGTGCGCTCGCCGAGCGCCTGCAAATCGACTACGCCGACGGGGACGACTTCCACCCGCCGGAGAACATCGCCGCGATGGCGGGCGGACGGCCGCTGACCGACGCGGACCGGGCCGACTGGCTCGCCGACATCGGGCGGTGGCTCGCGGCGCACGACCGCACCGGAGGCGTGGTCAGCTGCTCGGCGTTGCGACGCAGCTACCGCGCCGTGCTCCGCGCCGCGGCCGCACGAGCGATCTTCCTGCACCTCGTCGGCGATCGCGACCTCATCGGCGCCCGGATGTCCCGCAGGGACCACTTCATGCCGCCGAGCCTGCTGGACTCCCAGCTCGCGATCCTCGAGCCGCTCGCCTCGGACGAGCGGGGCCGTGTCGCGTCCGTCACCGACCCGCCCGACACGATCGTCGAGGAGTTCCTGGACGCGGCACGTAGGCTGTCGTGGTGCTGATTCCGCTCCTGCGGCACCACCTGCGTCCCTACCGGGTGCCCGTCCTCCTCGTCTGCGTCTTCCAGGTCGTGCAGACGATCGCGATGCTGTACCTGCCGGGTCTGAACGCCCGGATCATCGACGACGGCATCGCCCGGGGCGACATCGGGCGCATCTGGACCGTGGGCGGTCTCATGCTCGCGGTGACCCTCGTCCAGGTGGCGTGCAGCGTGGTCGCGGTCTACGTCGGCTCCCGCGTCGCGATGGCGATCGGCCGCGATCTTCGCGCGGCGGTGTTCCGGACGGTCCAGTCCTTCGGCGCCCGGGAGATGGCGGCGTTCGGCGCGCCCACACTCGTCACCCGCACCACCAACGACGTCCAGCAGATCCAGCTCCTGCTGTTCATGGGCCTGACGATGCTCGTCACCGCGCCGATCACGGGCGTCGGCGGGCTGGTGCTCGCACTGCGCGAGGACGTCCCGCTCTCGGGGGTGTTCCTCATCGTGCTGCCGGTGCTCGTGCTGACACTCGGCCTGATCATCCGGCGGATGCGACCCCTGTTCCGGCTCATGCAGGAGCGGATCGACGCGCTGAACGGCATCATGCGTGAGCAGATCGCCGGCGTGCGCGTGATCCGGGCCTTCGTCCGCGAGGAGCGTGAGGCCGCGCGCTTCGCCGAGGCCAACGAGCTCAACCGTCAGGTCGCCGTCGCGGCGGGCCGCCTCATGGCGCTGTTCTTCCCCCTGCTGATGGGGATCATGAACCTGTCGGTCGTCCTGGTGCTCTGGTGGGGCGCCCAGCGGATCGGTGACGGGCAGCTCCAGGTCGGTCAGCTCACGGCCTTCCAGCAGTACCTCATGCAGGCGCTGATGGCGGTCATGATGGCGACCTTCATGTTGATGATGTGGCCCCGCTCAGAGGTCTCCGCCGAGCGCATCACCGAGGTGCTCGACACCTCGCCGCAGATCGACCTGAGCCCGGACGCGGAGGCCGTCGAGCTCGACCTCGGCGAGATCGAGGTGCGCGGAGCCTCGTTCGCGTACCCGGGGGCCGAGCAGCCGGTGGTGCGCGACGTGTCGCTGGTGGCCCGACCGGGGCAGACCACCGCGATCGTCGGATCGACCGGAAGCGGCAAGTCGACCGTGCTCGGGCTCATCGCGCGCCTGTTCGACGCCACCGAGGGCAGCGTCCTGATCGACGGGCACGACGTGCGCTCGGTCCGCCCGGACGACGTGTGGGCCGCCATCGGCCTGGTGCCGCAGAAGGCGAATCTGTTCACCGGGACGATCGCGAGCAATCTGCGGTTCGGTCGAGAGGAGGCCACGGACGAGGAGCTCTGGGAGGCGCTGCGGATCGCCCAGGCCGAGGACTTCGTCCGTGCCCTGCCTGCCGGGCTGGAGTCGCCGGTCGGGCAGGGAGGGTCGAACTTCTCCGGTGGGCAGCGGCAGCGACTCGCGATCGCCCGGGCGATCGTCAAGCAGCCCCGCATCTACCTGTTCGACGACTCGTTCTCCGCGCTCGACTACGCGACGGACGCGGCGCTGCGAGCCGCCCTGCGCCCGGTGACCGCCGACGCGACGGTCGTCATCGTCGCGCAGCGGATCAGCACGATCCGCCACGCGGACCGGATCGTCGTCCTCGACGAGGGTCGTGTCGTGGGCGCCGGCACGCACGAGGACCTGATGGACTCCTGCGAGGTCTATCGCCAGATCGTGCTCTCGCAGCTGTCACCGCAGGAGGCGGCCCGATGAGCTGGCACGGCGCACCGCGACAGCCGGCCAAGCCGAGCGACTTCGCCGGGACCTCCCGGCGGGTGCTGCGCCGCCTGCTGCAGGACCGGCTGCGCATCGGGGCGCTGGCCCTGTTCGGTCTGATGGGCGTGACCCTCTCCGTGGTCGGCCCACGCATTTTGGGCCACGCGACGGACCTCGTCTTCGACGGCTTCGTCTCGGGGCTCTTCCCGGCGGGGATGAACAAGGACGAGGCGGTCCGGTCACTGCGGGACGGGGGCGACGCCCAGCTCGCCGAGCTGGTGGCCTCGCTCGAGCTGGTGCCCGGGGCGGGCATCGACATGAGCGCGCTCGCGACGGTGCTCGGCTGGGCGGCGGCGGTCTACCTCGTGTCGTCGGTGTTCATGTGGCTGCAGGGCG
Organism: Aeromicrobium choanae; assembly: GCA_029265505.1. Lineage (GTDB taxonomy): Bacteria > Actinomycetota > Actinomycetes > Propionibacteriales > Nocardioidaceae > Aeromicrobium > Aeromicrobium choanae_A. The sequence goes on along the minus strand of JAJUII010000046.1, from coordinate 5,189 downwards.
TGCTGTCCGCGACGGTCGTGCAGCAGATGGTGGCCGACCTGCGCGACGAGGTCGAGGACCAGGTGCACCACCTGCCGTTGGCCTACCTCGACCGGCAGGAGCGTGGCGAGATCATGTCGCGCACGACCAACGACCTGGACAACCTGGCGCAGGGGCTGCAGCAGACGCTGAGCCAGATGATCACGAACATCCTCATGGTGGTCGGCACCGTGGCGATGATGCTGTGGATCTCCCCGCTGCTGACGATCATCGCGATCGTCACCATCCCCGTGGCCGTGGCGATCACCGGCGTGGTGATGAAGCGCTCCCAGCCCCAGTTCGTCGCGCAGTGGACCCGCACCGGGCAGCTCAACGCGCACGTCGAGGAGTCGTTCACCGGACACGACGTCGTCAAGGTGTTCGGCCGTCGTCGGCGCGCCGAGGCCGAGTTCGACGCGACGAACGAGGCGCTGTTCGACGCGGCGTTCCGAGCCCAGTTCATCTCCGGTGTGATCCAGCCGCTGATGATGTTCGTCTCCAACCTCAACTACGTGCTGATCGCCGTCGTCGGTGGCGTCCGCGTCGCCTCCGGGTCGCTCTCGCTCGGCTCGGTCCAAGCGTTCATCCAGTACTCGCGTCAGTTCACCCACCCGCTCACGCAGGTGGCGGCGATGGTGAACCTGCTGCAGTCCGCGATGGCCTCGGCCGAGCGCGTCTTCGCGCTGCTCGACGAACGACGGGAGCGGCCCGACGCGCCCGATGCGCCCCGTCCCGACCCGGTGCGTGGGCGAGTCGTGTTCGAGCACGTCGACTTCAGCTACACCGACGAGCCGCTCATCGAGGATCTGTCGCTCACCGTGGAGCCGGGTCAGACGATCGCCATCGTCGGCCCGACGGGCGCGGGCAAGACCACGCTGACCAATCTCGTGCTGCGCTTCTACGACGTCGACGGAGGACGGATCACCGTCGACGGGGTCGACATCGCGCAGATGGACCGGCGTCGACTGCGTCGGGACTTCGGGGTCGTCCTGCAGGATACCTGGCTGTTCTCGGGGACGATCCGGGACAACATCGCCTACGGTGCGCCGGACGCCACCGAGGAGCAGATCCTCGCCGCGGCGCGGGCGGCGTCGGTCGACCACTTCGTGCGCACCCTGCCGGATGGCTACGACACGGTCATCGGGGACGACGGCGGGGAAGTCAGTGCCGGACAGCGTCAGCTGCTGACCATCGCGCGCGCGTTCGTGGCCGACCCGGCGATCCTCGTCCTCGACGAGGCGACCAGCTCGGTCGACACCCGCACCGAGGCGCTCGTGCAGGAGGCGATGGCGAGTCTGCGCTCGGGTCGGACGAGCTTCGTCGTGGCGCACCGGCTGTCGACCATCCGCGACGCCGACGCGATCGTGGTGATGGAGCACGGTCGCATCGTCGAGCAGGGCACTCACGACGAGCTGATGGCCGCCGGGGGCGCCTATCACCGGCTGTACTCCGCGCAGTTCGCCTCCCCGATAGGCTGACGGCGTGTCCACACAGCCCGTTCTCGCCGTCATCGGTCGCCCCAATGTCGGCAAGTCGACCCTCGTCAACCGCATCATCGGGCGACGTGAGGCCGTCGTCGAGGACACGCCCGGCGTGACCCGCGACCGGGTGCCCTACGACGCGGTCTGGAACGGTCGGGCGTTCACGGTCGTCGACACCGGCGGGTGGGACCCCGACGCCAAGGGCATGGCCGAGCGGATCGCCGCGCAGGCGGAGGTCGCGGTCGCCGCCGCCGACGCGATCCTGTTCGTGGTCGACGCCACCGTGGGCGCGACCGATGTCGACGACCGTGTGGTCAAACTGCTGCGCGCCTCCGGCAAGCCGGTCGTGCTGGCGGCGAACAAGGTCGACGACCAGAAGACCGAGCTCGAGGCCGCGGCGCTGTGGAACCTCGGCCTGGGAGAGCCGTATCCCGTCTCGGCCCTGCACGGACGCGGCAGCGGGGACCTGCTGGACGCGATCCTCGCCGCCCTGCCGGAGGCGCCTCCCGAGTCGGAGGACCACGGCGGTCCGCGTCGGGTGGCGATCGTCGGGAAGCCGAACGTCGGCAAGTCCAGTCTGCTCAACAAGCTCGCCGGTGAGGAGCGCGTCGTCGTCGACAACGCCTCGGGCACGACCGTCGACCCGGTCGACGAGCTGGTCGAGCTCGGCGGGCGTCTGTGGACCTTCATCGACACCGCCGGCATCCGCAAGCGGGTGCGCGAGGCGAGCGGTCACGAGTACTACGCGAGCCTGCGCACCTCGGCGGCGATCGAGCGGGCCGAGGTCGCCGTCATGGTGATCGACGCGAGCGAGTCCATCACCGAGCAGGACCTGCGCATCCTCAACACGATCGAGGAGACCGGGCGTGCGGTCGTCCTGGCGTTCAACAAGTGGGACCTGGTCGACGACGAGCGGCGGTACTACCTCGAGCGGGAGATCGAGCGCGATCTGGTGCAGATCCCGTGGGCGCCCCGGGTCAACGTCGCAGCGCGGACCGGCTGGCACGTCGATCGCCTCGTACGGGCTCTCGACACGGCCCTGGAGGGCTGGGAGACGCGGGTCTCGACCGGCGCGCTCAACTCCTTCCTCGGTCGGCTCGTCGCCGAGCATCCGCATCCGGTGCGTGGCGGCAAGCAGCCCAAGATCCTGTTCGGTACCCAGGCGTCGACCGCACCGCCGACCTTCATCCTGTTCACCTCCGGCAAGCTGGAGGCGGGCTACCTGCGCTTCATCGAGCGTCGCCTGCGCGAGGAGTTCGGCTTCGTCGGCTCGCCCATCCATCTGCAGCAGCGCCCGCGCAAGCGCCGCGAGTGCCGCTGATGCACTCTCCGGTCCCGGAGTATCTCGCCGACGTCCTGGCGGCGTGCACGGACGAGTCGCCGGCGGCCATCGCGCTCACGACGGTCGACGACGCGCACCACGGTGCCGGAGACCTGGCGCATCGCTTCGCGATCCAGTCGATGTCCAAGCCCTTCGCCTACGCCGTGGCGCTGGAACGGCGGGGCTGGGAGGCCGTGCACGAGAAGGTCGACGTCGAACCCTCGGGGGAGGCGTTCAACGAGATCTCGCTCGATCCGCGGACCGGTCGCCCCCACAACCCGATGATCAACGCCGGCGCGATCGCGATCTCCGGACTGATCGGCTCGTTCGAGGAGTTCGCCCGATTCGCCTCGCGGCTCGCCGGGCGCGAGCTGCAGATGGACACCGCCACGTTCGAGTCCGAGCGGAGCGACGCGCACCGCAACCTCGCCCTGGCCCACCTGTTGGCGGCGTACGAGATCATCGACGACCCCGTCGAGGCGGTCGACCACTACCTGCGTCAGTGCGCGCTGCTCGTCGACGTGCGGGATCTGGCGACGATGGCGGCCGTGCTCGCGAACGGCGGGGTGCACCCGGACTCCGGTGAGCGCCTGATGGCCGAGCGGACCGCGATCCAGGTGCTCAGCGTGATGACGACCTGCGGCATGTACGACGACGCGGGGGACTGGCTGGCCTCGGTGGGGATCCCCGCCAAGAGCGGCGTCTCCGGCGGCATCATCGGCGTCCTGCCCGGACAGGTCGGGATGGCGGTGTTCTCGCCCGGGTTGAACGACCACGGGACGAGCGTGGTCGGGATCGAGATGATGCGACGCATCTCCCAGGACATGGGCATGCATCTGATGAACCCCGGCCGGCCGTCGCGGTCGGCGCTGGCGGACGTGCGGGTGGGCACGGACGAGACCGTCTACGTCCTGAGCGGCGATCTGATGTTCGCGAGTGCGGAGTCGCTGTTCGGCCACCTGCTCGACGCTCCGCCTCAGACGGCGACCGTCGCGATCGACGTCTCGCAGGTCGGCCAGATGAGCGACGTCGGTCGCCGGATGCTCCTCGAGGCGAAGGCGCGTCTGGAGGAGGACGGGCTCACGGTGCGGGTCGTCGAGCGCGACGGCGCGGATCGAACCCCTCCCGATGGCGCGAGGTGAGCCGTGAACCGTATGCGGGGTCCATGCGGTTGATACGCCACCGCTCCAGGACTTGGGCGGTGACCGTGCCTCGACCGGCACCCGGTGGGTCCGGCACGGACGCCGGACCGCCTGCGCTAGACTCATGCAGGTTGTCACGGGCTGTGGCGCAGTTTGGTAGCGCACATGACTGGGGGTCATGGGGTCGCAGGTTCAAATCCTGTCAGCCCGACCAGGTGAGGCTTACTGCAAACACCGACCCTATGGGCCGGGTTTGGAGGAGCTTCCAGGGTCAACGAAGTAAGGGAGTCGCCCATGTAGGGGGCTCCCTTCTTCTTCGTGGTCTGGTAGTGCTTGGCCCAGGAAGCCCGGGCGAGGTCGTGCAGGCGGCCAGGTGGTGCTCCGATGGTGCTGGCGTGGTAGATCGTCTGGACGGTGAAGAGGTCTCCGAGGGGGTCTTCGAGGTCGTGGTCGATGATCTCGTCGTGGTCGATGAAGATGTGCTTGAAGATGGCCTGGTTGAGGCGTCGGCGGGCTTCGTCGCTGGCGTTCCTGTACAGCTCGTAGGGGTCTTCGAGCAGGCGCAGGTTGGTCTCGATGAACTCGACCGCGTCCTTGAGTGTGTCGACGGTGGCCTGCCGCTGGGCGGGTGAGACGTTCGCGTTCAATGCCGATCTCGCGGAGCTTGGCGCGGATCTTCTCCTTGGGGATGGTGTCGTCGACGGCGAGCTCCAGGAGGTTGCTTTCCTGGGCGTCCAGGCGCTCCAGCTGCCCTTCGAGCTGTTCCTTCAGTGCGCGTTGTGAGGCTTCTTGCTCGGCGAGGGCCGGATGTCGTGGGCGCGGCGGTGGGCGGTGATCCAGCGGGTCACCACGCTCCAGGTGTGGGTGGGCACGTCGAGGGTGGCACGATAGGTGATCAAGCAGGGTCCCAGTCGTCCGGTTTGTGTGTTTGGCGACTTGCATCCTGGTCTTGGGACCCTGCTGCTGCCAAACCACCCGCCGGACGAACCTGCAGGTCAGCGCGTCGTCGCGCCGATCAAATCACTGGCCCTGGTGAGAACACCTCATTATGTAGTAAAAGTAAGAATCGTGCTACTCTCAATGCATGGGGCAGACGCGCGACCGGAAGGCAAGTGGATCAGCACCGTGCGGCTCGGCCCGAAGTCGCAGATCGTGATTCCGAAGGAAGTGCGGGACATGTTTGGCCTCGGGCCCGGAGATTCTCTGCTGCTGATGGCCGACGTGGAG
>JAJUII010000059.1 GCA_029265505.1 Aeromicrobium choanae | reverse complement strand
CGTTCGCGAAGGCCACCGGCGAGTGGCCCGGCGACTGACGACGCTCGCGGTGGAGGGCCCCGGCGCGCATCGGGGCCCTCCACCGACCGTGGTCCGAGCGTCGAACGACGAAGGGACCGCAGGCTTGACCTGCGGGCCCTCATCTGTGCGCGAGGGGGGAGTTGAACCCCCACGCCCTTGCGGACACTGGCACCTGAAGCCAGCGCGTCTACCATTCCGCCACTCGCGCAGCGGCCCGCGATACCGGGCCGAGGTCAGAGTCTAACAGCACGTGCGGGTGCCGCGAACCACGTGGGGGCCTCGCCGGGATCGACGGTGACGCGGCCGGGCGGCGTGCGAGCGAGGACGGGGTGGGCGCAGGCCGATACGATCGACAGGACGAACCCGTCGACGGTGTCGCGACCCGGAGGAGGTGATCGACGTGGCCGGAGTGCTGCAGCGTTTCGAGAAGCGTCTCGAAGGCGCGGTCACCGGTGCGTTCGCGCGTGCGTTCCGCAGCGCGGTCCAGCCCGTCGAGATCGCCGCCGCTCTGCAGCGCGAGGTCGACAACAACGCCACGATCATCAGCCGCGAGCGGACGCTCGTGCCGAACGACTTCACCGTCGAGCTGTCGCCGGCCGATCACGACCGGCTGGCTCCGTACGGCGCGACGCTCGCCACCGAGCTGGCCACGCTCCTGCAGGAGCACCTCGCCGAGCAGCACTACACGGCGGCCGGGCCGATCCACATCGACTTCGCGCTCGACGAGAGCCTGCACACCGGGCGCTTCACGATCGTGAGCCGCTCGAACGCCTCGGTCACCCCGGTGCGCGGCGAGCGCCTCACCGAGACCGCGGTACGCCGCGCCAAGCTCGTCCTGGACATCGGTGGTCTGCGACACCCGGTGAACCCGCCGGGCATCACGATCGGTCGCGGCTCGACCGTCGACCTCAAGATCGACGACCCGGGCATCAGCCGCACCCACGCCGAGATCGTGTTCCGCGGCACCGGGGTCGAGATCGCGGACCTCGGCTCGACCAACGGCGTCATCGTGGACGGCCGCCGCGTCGACTCGGCCCCGCTGAGGAACGGTTCGACGATCCGCCTGGGCAACACCACGATCGCGGTGACGCTCAGCGAGGAGACGGTGTGACCGGGGCAGGGGAGAGCACATGAGCGAACTGACCCTGACCCTCATCAAGCTCGGCTTCCTGGCCGTGCTGTGGCTGTTCGTGCTCTCGGCCGTCTCGGTGATCCGCACCGACATCTTCGGCAAGAAGATCACCACCCAGGACAAGCCGCGTGAGCCCAAGCCGCGCAAGGTCAAGCGCCGCCGCATGCGGGGCGCGCCGACCACCCTGCAGATCGTCGACGGCCCGAACGCCGGCCAGAGCGTCCCACTCGGCGACGGGCCGATCCTCCTCGGCCGCGGCACCGACGCGGCGATCCGGCTCGACGACGACTACGTCTCGACCCGCCACGCCCGGTTCGCCACCAACGGAGAACAGTGGTTCGTCGAGGACCTCGGGTCGACGAACGGCACCTACATCGGCAACCAGCGCGTGACCTCACCCGTCCCGGTCTCGATCGGCACCTCGGTGCGCCTGGGCAAGACGATCGTGGAGTTGCGCAAGTAGATGACCGGGCTCACCTTCCGCTACGTCGCGCTGACCGATGTCGGTCTGCGCCGTTCGAACAACCAGGACTCGGGCTATGCCAGCCCGCGTCTGCTGGTGATCGCGGACGGCATGGGCGGCGCCGCGGCCGGTGATCTCGCCTCTTCGGCCACCCTGTCGGAGCTGCGCGAACTGGACCGGCCCCTCGAGGAGGACGACGGCGACGCCCTCGACGCGATGCGCGCCGCGGTCCACCGCGCCAACGCCCGCCTCGCCCAACTGATCGCCGACGACCCGGCCGTCGAGGGCATGGGCACCACGCTCGAGGCGATGCTGTGGGACGGCGAGAAACTCGCCGTCGCGCACATCGGCGACTCGCGCGCCTACCGACTCCGCAACGGACACCTCAGCCAGCTCAGCGTCGACCACACGTTCGTCCAGAGCCTCGTCGACGAGGGGCGCATCACGCCCGAGGAGGCGCGCGTCCATCCGCATCGGTCGCTGCTGCTCAAGGCGATCCTGGGACGGGACGACTTCGAGCCGGACTTCACCTGGCTGCAGCCCGCACCCGGCGACCGCTACCTGCTGTGCAGCGACGGCCTGACCGACATGGTCGACGACGAGACGATCGAACGGCTCCTCAAGCTCGAGACGATCGACGAGGCGGCCACCGAGCTGGTCCGCGAGGCACTCGAGTCGGGCGGCTTCGACAACGTCACGGTCGTGCTGGCCGAGTTCGTCCCCGAGGACGAGCCGATCGACGAGTCGCTGTCGTGTGCCGACGGCCGGCCCCAGATCGTCGGCGCCGCGACCGACGCGCCGCGACCGCGCACCGGCACCGTCCACGCCGTGACCCCGCCGCCGCTCGAAGGCGGCAGCAGCGTCGGCGAGCCCGGCGCGGACGAGCTCGACCCGGAGGAGCTGCGCTACGCTCCCCAGCCCGTCCCGAGTCGTCGCTGGCTGCGCTGGCTGCTCGGCAGCCTCATCGTTCTCGGTCTGCTCGGTGGCGCCGCCGCCTACGCCTACGACTGGTCACAACGCCAGTACTACATCGCCCCCTCCGGGGACATGGTCGCCATCTACCGCGGCGTCGACCTCGACGTGCCCGGCCTGAGGCTGTCGCAGGTCGACCGGGTCACCCAGGTCGAGATCGACACGCTGCCGCCGTACCAGCGCGATCGCGTCGAGGCCGGCATCCCGGCCGCCGACCGCGACGAGGCCCAGCGCATCGTGACCAACCTCAGCATCCAGGTCAGCGATCCGGTCCTGCCACCGCGGACCCGCGCTCCCCGGCCCACCGATCCGACCCCGTCGGCCTCGGAGACGCCATGAGCTCGCCGCTGAATCCCGTCTGGATCCCGCGCAAGCGCCGCGGAGCCGAGCTGGGCCTGCTGGTGCTCGCCCTGGTGATCGGCATCGGCTCCTACGCCGCGGTCGGACTCGGCTTCAACGGGCAGGTCCCGTCAGGCATCTACACCGTCGGCGGGATCTACGCCCTCGTCGCGCTCGGCGCCCATGTCGCGGTCCGCCGCTTCGCCGCCTACGCCGACCCGGTGCTACTTCCCCTGGTCGTGGCGTTGAACGGCATCGGGCTGGTGATGATCTACCGGATCGATCTCGGACTCGACGCTGCCGGATCGCCGTTCGGGCCCTTCGCCCAGGGGCAGTTGCGCTGGACCGTCCTGGGCATCCTCCTGTTCGTCGGCGTGCTCGTGCTCATCCGCGACCACCGGCGCCTGCAGCAGTACACGTACACCTTCGGACTGGGCGCCCTCGTCCTGCTGGTGCTGCCGATCCTGCCGGTCATCGGCAATGCCAAGCGCGGCGCGCAGATCTGGATCCAGCTCGGACCGTTCAGCTTCCAGCCCGCCGAGGCCGCCAAGATCGCCCTGGCCATCTTCTTCGCCGGCTACCTCGTCGCCAAGCGCGACGCGCTCGCGCTGGCCGGACGCCGGGTGCTGGGCGTCGACCTGCCCCGCGGCCGCGACCTCGGGCCGATCCTCGTCGGCTGGCTCGCCAGCATCGGCATCCTCGTGTTCCAGCGCGATCTCGGCTCCTCCCTGCTGTTCTTCGGCCTGTTCGTCGTGATGCTCTACGTCGCCACCGAGCGGCCCGGGTGGATCGTGGTGGGCGGCCTGCTCTTCGCCGCCGGATCGTGGTTCGGGTACACGGCGTTCGGACACGTCCGGGACCGCTTCGACGCCTGGCTCGATCCGTGGGCCGACCCGGACCGCAACTACCAGATCATCACCGCGCTGTACGGACTCGGGCACGGAGGCCTGCTCGGGCGCGGCTGGGGCCAGGGCAGCCCGGAGATCACGCCCTTCGGCTTCAGCGACTTCATCCTGTCCTCGATCGGCGAGGAGCTCGGTCTGGCCGGGTTCATGGCGGTCCTGCTGATCTACGGCCTGATCGTCGAGCGCGGTCTGCGCATCGCGCTGACCTGCCGTGACGCCTTCGGCAAGCTGCTCGCCGTCGGACTGACCGTCTCGTTCGCGCTCCAGGTGTTCGTCGTCGCCGGCGGCGTCACCCGCCTCATCCCGCTCACCGGGCTGACCGCCCCGTTCCTGGCCGCCGGCGGCTCCTCGATCATCATGAACTGGATCGTCGTCGCGCTGCTGCTGCGCATCAGCGACCAGACCCGCCGTCCCACCCCCGCGGTCGCGGCGATCGGTGTGGACGACGCCACCCAGGTGGTGAAGCTGTGAACAAGCCGATCCGTGCGATGGCCGTCGCCTGTCTCGTGATGTTCCTGGCCCTGCTGCTGAACGTGAACTACGTGCAGTTCATCCAGGCCGACGACCTCAACGAGCGTGCCGGCAACCGTCGCGTCATCGACGAGCAGTTCAGCCGCGAGCGCGGCGCGATCATCGTCGACGGAGAGCCGATCGCGCAGTCCGTGCCCGTCGACGACAAGTGGCAGTTCCAGCGCAAGTACACCGAGCCGAGGCTCTACGCGCCGGTGACCGGCTACTTCTCCTACGTCTACGACCACGCCGGCATCGAGCGCAGCTACAACAGCATCCTGTCCGGCAGTGACGACCGACTGTTCGTGAACCGGATGATCGACGTCATCTCCAACGACCAGCCCAAGGGCGGCAGTGTGGAGCTCACACTCGACCCGGCCGCGCAGAAGGCCGCGTTCGACGGACTGGCCGACCTCGGAGAGCAGACCCGGGGCGCCGTGGTCGCCCTCGACCCCCAGTCCGGCCAGATCCTGGCGATGGTCAGCCAACCGACCTACAACCCGAACCGCCTGGCCAGCCACGACCTGGACAAGGTCACCTCGGCCTGGAAGCGTCTCAACGAGGACCCCGCCGAGCCGCTGCTGAATCGCGCCACCCAGACGACGCTCCCGCCCGGGTCGACGTTCAAGACCGTCACCGCGGCCGCCGGGATCGAGGACCTGGGCCTGGAGGCCGACGACGACGTCAAGGGCGGTCGCGCGCTCGGCTTCCCGGGGATGGACTACAAGCTCCCGAACCAGGGCGGCAGTGACTGCGGCGGCGATCCGATCAGCTTCGAGCGTGCCCTCAACGTGTCGTGCAACGTGTCGTTCGGCTGGCTCGCCACCAAGGTCGGCCAGGAGAAGCTGACCGAGCAGGCCGAGGCCTTCGGATTCGGCCGCGCCCTGCTGGACGATCTGCCGAACGCGCCCAGCCGGGTCACCGCCGACGACGACACCGAGCTCGAGGCACCCCAGCTGGCCCAGACCGGCATCGGTCAGTTCGAGGTCGCCGCGACCCCGCTGCAGATGGCGGTCGTCGCCGGCGCGATCGCCAACGACGGCGTGGTGATGAAGCCGCAGCTCGTCCGGACCGTCCGCGCCCCGAACCTGTCGATCCTGCAGCAGAACGAGCCTGAAGAGCTCGAGCGCGCCATGTCGACCGCCGACGCCCGCGAGCTGCGCTCGATGATGGTGTCGGTCGTCGAGAAGGGCACCGGCGCCCCGGCCCGGATCCCCGGAGTCGCCGTCGGCGGCAAGACCGGCACCGCCGAGTCCGCCGAAGGCCGCCCCCCGTACGCCTGGTTCATCGGCTTCGCGCCCGCCAGCGACCCCCAGGTCGCCGTCGCGGTCCTGGTCGAATCAGCCCAGAACACCACCGACATCGCCGGTGGCCGACTCGGCGGGCCCATCGCCCGCTCCGTCATGGAGGCCGTCCTGCGATGAGCCCGAACACCCTTTGGAAGACTGGACATCATGACCGACAGTGACGCGAACATGAGGCCGCTCGGCGACCGCTACGAGATCGGCGACTTGGTCGGCCGTGGCGGCATGGCCGACGTCTACGCCGGCCGGGACACCCGGCTGGGTCGACCCGTCGCGATCAAGATGCTGCGGTCCGACCTCGCCGCCGACGAGACGTTCCAGGAGCGGTTCCGTCGCGAGGCTCAGTCCGCCGCGTCACTGAACCATCCGTCGATCGTGGCGGTCTACGACACCGGGGAGGCGCCCGATCCCAAGGGCGCGACGGTGCCGTACATCGTGATGGAGCTCGTCGAGGGCCGAACCCTGCGCGACATCCTGCGCGACGGACGCAAGATCCTCCCCGAGCGCGCCCTGTCGATCACCGCCGACATCCTCAGTGCCTTGGACTACAGCCATCGGGCGGGGATCATCCACCGCGACATCAAGCCCGCGAACGTCATGCTGACGCCGGACGGCAAGGTCAAGGTGATGGACTTCGGCATCGCCCGCGCCATCGCCGACACGTCGAGCGCGATGACCCAGACCGCCGCCGTCATCGGCACCGCGCAGTACCTGTCGCCGGAGCAGGCGCGCGGCGAGACGGTCGACGCCCGCAGCGACATCTACTCGACCGGCTGCGTGCTCTACGAGTTGCTGACCGGCCGTCCTCCGTTCGTGGGCGACAGCCCCGTCTCGGTGGCCTACCAGCATGTGCGCGAGGAGGCCAAGCCTCCCTCGCAGCTGAACCCCGACGTGTCGATCGCGATCGACCACATCGTCGCCAAGGCCCTCGCCAAGCGCGTCGATGATCGGTACTCCAGCGCCGGCGACATGCGCAAGGAGATCGAGCGGGTGCTGGCCGGGGGCTCGGTCGACGCGCCCACCCAGGCCGTCCCGGTCGTTCCGGGCGCAACCGCCGTCGTCCCGACCGTCCCCGCCGAGCCGGTGCTCCCGCCGCCGTCGGACGACGCGGAGGAGGAGCCCAAGAAGAGGGCCGCGAAGTGGTGGGCCCTGGCGCTCGTGCTGCTGGCGATCGCCGCGGCGGTGGGCGTGGCGCTCATGCTCAACGACGGCGACGACGAGGTCGCCGTGCCGCAGGTCGCCGTGCCGCGGGTCGAGGGACTGGACGTCGAGACGGCCACGAACCGCCTGGTGTCGATTAACCTCGTCTTCGTTGACGTCACCGAGCGCACCAGCGCCTACATCCCCGAGGGCAACGTCATCGCGACCGACCCCGAGGCCGGCACGACTGTGGACGAGGGCACCGCCGTCGACCTGATCGTCAGCGCTGGACCCGAGCAGGTCACGATCCCGAACCTGACGAGCTACTCCTACAAGGAGGCCAAGGAACTCCTCGAAGGGGACAGCTACGGCCTGAAGGTGAAGCGTCAGGACGTCGACAGCGATCAGCCGAAGGGTCGGGTGCTCAACAGCAACCCGCCGGAGGGCTCGCAGGTGGACCGCGGCAGCACCGTCACGCTGATGGTCTCCAAGGGCCAGGTCGAGGTCCCCGACGTCACCGGGCGCGAGGTCGACGACGCGGTCAAGATCCTCGAAGACCTCGGCCTCAAGGTCACCGTCCAGGAGGACGCCTCCTCCGAAGCGCCCGACGGCATGGTGGTCGACCAGAGTCGCGAGCCCGGAACGATGGTCGCGCCCGGAAGCTCCATCACGATCACCGTGTCCCGGCCGCCGGAGGAGCCGGACGACGAACCGACGCCCGACCTGCCGACCGACGAGCCGACCGAGGAGGAGGGTCCCTGACCCGACCGGTCAGGGCGTGAGGGAGGCGTGGTCGATCGAGACGCCTCCGGTGTGCGCCGGCGCGACGACGTTGTCGACGAGCCGCTGGTCGAGTCCGAGTCCGTAGCGCTCCGCGTACTGCGCGTAGGTCGTGACCTCGGTCGAGGACCGCAGCGCCTCCTCCAGTCTCGCCTGGTTTCCGATCGCCTCGATGACGTACGGCGGCGAGTAGGGCACACCGTCGAGGACGACGGTGTTGCCGACGCACTTGATCCCGGTGGTGGAGATCAGCCGCTGACCCTGCAGGGTGATGGCCTCGGCACCGCCGGCCCAGAGGGCGTTGACGAACGCCTGGATGTCCTGCTGGTGCACCACGAGCAGATTCGGATCGAGCCCCGGCACCTCGACCGAGCGGGGGGCGTCCTCCAGGGCGATGCGGATGCCGGGGCCCTCCAGCGCGGTGAAGCCCGCCGCGGGTGCCAGCTCCTCCACCCGCGCGACCTGCCGCCGCAGGCCGGAGTCGTCGACCCGGTCGCTGAGGGCGTCGACCTCGGCCTGGAGCGCCTCGACGCGGGCGCGCCGGACGTCGACCTCGCGCGCCCGGTCCTGCAGCACCGAGCCCAGGTCGCCCCCGGCGGGACGCAGGTCCTGACCGCGCGAGGTCACCGCGGCCGCGACGAACACCAGCCCACAGGTGCAGGCGAGCACCAGCACGAGCGCGGTCCACCTGCTCGCGGGCCTTTTCCCGCCCTCCTCGCGCTGGGTCTCCGACACGCCGACTACGCTAGCGGAGTACGTCACACCGCGGCCGGGTCCGGCCGCCCGACCGGGAGAGTTCCGTGTTCAACAGGTTCAAGCGCAAGAACGACAGCGACACCGGACCCAAGCCCGTGCGAATCGGCAACCGTTGGGCCGCTCCTGCGATGATCGCCTGCGCGATCATCGGGTTGGCGTGGATCGTGGTGTTCTACGCGATCTCCAACACCGATGTGACGATCCCCTGGTACAGCGACCTGGGTGGCTGGAACCTGGTCATCGGCATGGGATTCATCCTCGCGGCCTTCGGCTTCGCGATGAAGTGGGAGTGAATCACACCGGTGTGACTTCCCCACAGCTGTGCACACAACTGTGGATAACTCGGGGAATCAACTGAGTCCGACCATGGACCGGATCTGCTCGGTCCGCATCACGACGGCCACCGCGAACAGCGCCCACAGAAGGGCGAAGGCGCCGATCTGGTAGAGCGTGCGCCGGTCTCGCGGGGCGTAGGCGAACACCAGGCCGAGGGCGAGGCCCGTCAGGAACCCACCCAAGTGGCCCTGCCAGCTGATGCCCGACTGGAGGCTGATGACACCGTTGATCGCCAGCAGCACGAGCATCCCGGTGATGTTCTGACGGGTGCGGATGAGGAACACCAGCGCCAGGCCGAAGAGCCCGAACACCGCGCCGGACGCGCCGATGGTGGCGACGCCGGGAGCGGTCAGCAGGTACACCAGCACCGACGACCCGACCGCCAACGTCAGGTACGTGACGACGAACCGCCACCGACCCAACACCTCTTCGACGAACGGCCCGAACAGGTACAGGGCGTACATGTTCAGGGCGATGTGCAGCAGCCCGCCGTGCAGGAAGGCCGCGGTGACCAGCCGCCAGTAGTCCTCACCCAGCGCGACCTCGATGCCGCTCATCCAGCCCCAGCGGAAGAAGTCGCTGCGGTTGGGATCGGTCGTGCCGCCCTGGGCCATCACCAGCAACTGCGCGACGACGTTGATCGCGATGACGATCAGCGTGATGCGGCCGGCGTCGGTGCTGATGGCACCCCCGGCGATCGTGCGCGGTCGGCGCGCCGCGGACGCTGCGGCGGCGACGCACTCGGGGCACTGGAAGCCGACGCTCGCCTCGGTCATGTCCGCAGGACAGATGGGGCGCTCGCAGCGCTGGCAGGCGATGAATGCGGGCCGGTCCGGGTGGCGGTAGCAGAACCGCTGACCCGCGGCCGGATGGCTCACTGCTCGATGACGACCGACTCGATCACGACCGGCTCGATCGGCCGGTCGAACCGGTCCGTCTCGGTCGCGGCGATCGCGTCGACGACCTTCCTGCTCGCCTCGTCCTTGACCTCGCCGAAGATCGTGTGCTTGCGATTGAGCCACGGCGTCTCGGTGACGGTGATGAAGAACTGCGATCCGTTCGTGCCGCCGCCGTTGGGCTTGGTGCCCGCGTTGGCCATCGCCAACAGGTAGGGGCGGTCGAACCGGAGATCGGGATGGAACTCGTCGTCGAACTCATATCCGGGCCCGCCACGGCCGTCACCGAGCGGGTCGCCGCCCTGGATCATGAAGTTCGGGATGACCCGGTGGAAGGTGAGGCCGTCGTAGAACGGTCGCGAGGCGACCTGGCCGGTCGACGGGTCGACCCACTCCTTGGTTCCCGTGGCCAGGCCGACGAAGTTCTGCACCGTGGTGGGGGCATGGTTGTCGAACAGCTCGATGACGATGTCTCCGCGGTTGGTGTGCAGAGTCGCGGTGCTGGGCACGTCACGTCCTTTCGGGGGTTGACTCCATCCTCGCACGTCTGCCCTGAGGCGCCCGTTAGCGTATGGGGCATGTCGAGACTGGTGTTGATTCTATTGGCTGCCGTCGCCGCGGCCGTCGTGGTCCGCAAGGCGACCGCCGATCGCGGTGGCTCCTACGATCCTCGGACCGAGCGGTGACCGTCGACGTCCGGGTCGACGGGGACGTCGCCACCGTCACGTTCTCGTCCGGACCGCTGAACTTGTACTCCTTGGAGCTGCACGAGGAGTTCGACGCCGCCCTCGACCGGGTCGAGGCGCAGTCGCCGCGCGTCGTCGTCGTGCGCGCGGAGGGCAAGATCGTCTCCGGCGGGGTCGACGTCGCCCAGTTCCACGCTCGCACGTCCAAGCAGGCGACCCGCGAGCTGTACGACCGGATGATCGAGCTGCCGGACAGGTTCGCCGCGCTGCCGATGCCGACGGTCTTCGTCGCCCACGGCCTGACGCTGACGTGGGCGCTCGAGGTCGCACTCGCCTGTGATGTGATCTTCGCCGCGGATCGTGCGAAGTTCGGTCTCGTCGAGCGGGTCATCGGCCTCACGCCGACCATGGGCGGAACGCAGCGCTTCGCCGAGCGCGCCGGCGTCGCCCGGGCGAAGGAGTTCGTGTTCACCGGGGCCACCTACGACGCCGCGACGCTCGAGCGATGGAACGTGGTCAACCGGGTGCTGCCCGCCGAGGAGCTGGACGACGCGGTGGCGGCCTTCGTGGCCGACCTGGCCGTCGGCCCGACCCGGGCGTTCGGTGCGGCGAAACAGATCCTGCGCGAGTATGAGTCCGGCGGAGTTCCGGCCGCCAACGCCCGCACGACCGAGATCGCCTCCGAGCTGTTCGACACCGAGGACCTGCAGCACGGCATGGAGTCGTTCCTGCGCGACGGCCCGGGTAACGCGACCTTCGTCGGCCGTTGAAGTTTCCCCGGTTAAGTGGGTTTTCTGTCACTTAGCGAGGAAAACTTCCCTCGTTGAGTGACGGATTCCCCGCTTAACCGGGGAAACCGTCACACCGAGGCCGAGTCGGCGGCGACCCGGTACGAGGTGCGGCGCTCGGCCCAGAAGGACACGAGCGGGATGCAGGCCAGCAGGATGATGCTGAGCATGTAGGCCCACGACCACTTCTGGCGCAGGCCGAGACGGGCGACCAGCACGATCAGCACCATGAACAGGAATCCGTGGAGCTGGTCGATGATCAGGAAGACGTCCTGATTGCGCTGCCACCAGGAGCCCTCCTCCGTGATGAGCTTGCCGATGAAGCCCGCCATGACGATGAGCAGGTTCACGCCCACGATGGTCGCCATGACCTGGTAGGCCCGCAGGAGTCGGTCGTTCACGACCTCAGGCTACCGCTCGGTACCCAGCACCATCTCGCGAGCCATCCGCCACCACATGAAGGCGGCGAAGCCGGCGAAGACCCACCATTGCAGGCCATATCCGAGATTGCGTCCGCCTCGCGTCCACGACACGTCCTGCTCCGGGAGGGCCGCAGGCTCCAGCCCCTGGGCGACTTGCTCGTCCGTCGCGATCGCGTAGCCCGACCACAGGTCGTCGTGACCGAGCTCGTTGAGCAGCGTCGGGATCCGCACCGACCCGATCGTGCGGCTCGTGGCGTCCCAGCCGGTCGAGCCGGCGTCGCCCGGCTGCAGGACCGCCTCGAAGGTCACCGGTCCCTCCGGCACGGGGTGCTCGCTCAGCTCACCGATCCGCTCGGTCCATCCCCGGACCACCAGCAGCTCGGCGTCCGCCACCGTCACCGGGGCGACGAGCCACACGCCGGTGACGCCGTCCTGCTCCCGGTCGGTGACCCAGAACTGTTCGGCGGCCGGACGGAATCGCCCAGTCACCTCGACCGGGAGCTGGTCGTGATCCTCCATGAACACCTCGTCGGGTGACCACACGTCCTCCAGCGGGACCGCGGCCCCGGGCGAGTCCTCCGCCCGCGCCTCGGACTGGCGCTGGTCGTAGACGCCCAACTGCCAGGTCGCCATGAACAGACAGACCGCGATCGCGACGATCGCGACCAGGTGCAGGCCGAGGAGTCGCGGCGCGAACCACGCACCCAGTCCCGGCCGGTCGTTCACGACAGGAAGGGCTTGAGGTGGGGGTAGAGCGGGAACCGCTCGGCCAGGGCCGCGGTCCGCTGGCGCAGGCCCTCGACGTCGATGTCACCGGGCTGCAGCGCCGCGGCGATCACGTCGGCGACCTCGGCGAACTCGGCCGCGCCGAAGCCACGGGTCGCCAGTGCCGGCGTGCCGATCCGCAGGCCCGAGGTGACCATCGGCGGACGCGGATCGTTGGGCACCGCGTTGCGGTTGACGGTGATGCCGACCTCGTGGAGTCGATCCTCGGCCTGCTGGCCGTCGAGCTCGGAGTCGCGCAGGTCGACGAGCACCAGATGCACGTCGGTGCCCCCGCTGAGGACCTG
>JAJUII010000109.1 GCA_029265505.1 Aeromicrobium choanae | reverse complement strand
CCGCGACGACGGCCGGGTCGAAGCCCTCCGCGACGGTGTCGGCCGAGGACAGGTCCCGCTCGACGTAGGCGTCGAGGATGCCGTCGAGCACGGGGTAGGGCGGCAGGCTGTCGGAGTCGCGCTGGCCGGGGCGCAGCTCGGCTGACGGCTCCTTGGAGATCGTGTTCGGGGGGATCGGCGGCGTCTCGCCCCGCGACTCGGCCCAGGCGTTGCGCCACTTCGCCAGCTCCCACACGAGGGTCTTGGGCACGTCCTTGATCGGGGCGTACCCGCCGACGGCGTCGCCGTAGATCGTGGAGTACCCGACGGCGAGCTCGGACTTGTTGCCGCAGGCCAGGACGAGATGGTTCTCCTCGTTCGACAGTCCCATCCAGATCACCGCCCGGATGCGGGCCTGGAGATTCTCCTCGGCCACGCCGGTCAGCGACAGGGCCTCCTGGTAGGCGTCGAAGATCGGGGAGATCGGAATGGTCCGCAGGTTCAGGCCGGTGCGCTCGGCTTGGTCCGCGGCGTCGCTGCGGGAGTGGTCGGAGGACCAGGCGCTCGGGTTCGAGACGCCGAAGACGCGGTCCGGGCCCAGGGCGTCGCAGGCGATCGCGGCCACGACCGTCGAGTCGATCCCGCCCGACATGCCCAGCAGCACCGAGCGAAAGCCGTTCTTGTCGACGTAGTCCCGCAGGCCCAGGACGATCGCCTGCCAGCGCTCGCCCAGGTCGTCCCAGCGCTCGGCGATCGACGGGGTCAGTGGCTCGTACGGCGCGACGGGCTCACAGTCGAGCACGAGACGGTCGACGAGCAGTCCCTCGAACCGGGTGCCCGGCGCCGGCATCGGAGCGGTGGCCGCCGGCAGGTCGAGGTCCACCACGAGCAGCTCGGTCTCGAACTGCGCGGCGCGCGCGACGAGTCGACCCTCGGCGTCGACCACGAGGGAGTCGCCGTCGAAGACGAGCTCGTCCTGTCCGCCGACGAGGTTGACGTACGCCAGGGCGCACTCGCCCTCGCGCGCACGACGGGAGCACAGCTCGAGGCGGCTGTCGTCCTTGGCCGCCTCGTAGGGCGAGCCGTTGAGCACGACCAGCAGTCCGGCCTCGGCGGCGCGGGCGGCGGCCGAGGGCCCGTCCTGCCAGATGTCCTCGCAGATCGCGATCGCGACGTCGATCCCG
Source organism: Aeromicrobium choanae (assembly GCA_029265505.1). Lineage (GTDB taxonomy): Bacteria > Actinomycetota > Actinomycetes > Propionibacteriales > Nocardioidaceae > Aeromicrobium > Aeromicrobium choanae_A. The sequence goes on along the minus strand of JAJUII010000109.1, from coordinate 7,201 downwards.
TGCACCTGGACGATCTGGATCCGGTCGCCGGGCACGAAGTGGCGGAACTCGTCGAACACGCCGTAGTTGGGCAGGTGGTGCTTGTCGTAGCGGGCGACGACCTCGCCTCCGGTGATCACCGAGGCGGCGTTGACCGGAGCGTTCTTCGGCACCCCGAGCCGGTCGGCGACGTCCTCGGCGCGGTCGAGGTGGCCGACGATGACGACCAGGTCGCCGAGACCCTCCGCGGCGAGCCGGCTCGCCAGGTCGCGCACGGTGGCGCGCGAGCGCTCGATGATCGATCGGCGGTACGCGAGGTCCTCGATCGGGTAGCCGGTGAGCGCCATCTCCGGTGTCACGAGCAGATGGGCGCCGGCCTCGGGGGCGGCGCGCGCCTGCTCCAGGACGAGGTCGCGATTGCCGTCGAGGTCGCCGACGACGGGGTTGATCTGGGCCAAGGCGAGTCGAAGTTGCGGCACCCGTCCAGCGTAGGGCGTTTCCCGTGCGCCCGCGGGCCGCGACCCGGCGCCCGCGCGGTGCCGATCCGCGCATCGCGGCGAGGCCGTGCGGCCCTAGACTGACCAGCATGGGAAAGCAGGAGGACTTCGTCCTACGGGCGATCGAGGAGCGCGACGTCCGCTTCGTCAGGCTGTGGTTCACCGACGTGCTGGGCTCGCTGAAGTCCGTCGCGATCGCTCCGACCGAGCTGGAGGGCGCCTTCGAGGAGGGCATCGGCTTCGACGGCTCGGCGATCGAGGGCTTCGCGCGCGTCCACGAGGCCGACATGCTCGCCAAGCCCGACCCGTCGACGTTCCAGATCCTGCCGTGGCGCGGTGAGACCCCGGCGACCGCCCGCATGTTCTGCGACATCGCCATGCCGGACGGCAGCCCCTCGTACGCCGACCCTCGCTTCGTGCTCAAGCGTGCGCTGGCCAAGGCGGCCGACATGGGCTTCACCTTCTACACCCACCCGGAGATCGAGTTCTTCGTCTTCAAGAGCAAGCCCGAGCCCGGCACCCGGCCGGTGGCCGTCGACGACAGCGGCTACTTCGACCACACGGCGCAGGGTGCCAGCCAGGACTTCCGCCGCGAGGTCATCACGATGCTCGAGGCGATGGGGATCTCGGTCGAGTTCAGCCATCACGAGGGCGGGCCGGGCCAGCAGGAGATCGACCTGCGCTACGCCGACGCGCTGACGATGGCCGACAACATCATGACGTTCCGCACGATCGTGCGTGAGGTCGCGTTGAGCCAGGGCAAGTGGGCGTCGTTCATGCCCAAGCCGTTCACCGACCACCCGGGATCGGGCATGCACACCCACGTGTCGCTGTTCGAGGGCGATGAGAACGTCTTCCACGAGCCGGGCGCGCAGTACCAGCTCAGCAAGACCGGTCGAGCGTTCATCGCCGGCATTCTGGAGCACACGCCCGAGATCACCGCGGTGACCAACCAGTGGGTGAACTCCTACAAGCGTCTCGCCTGGGGCGGTGAGGCACCGAACTACGTGTGCTGGGGTCACAACAACCGCTCCGCGCTGGTCCGGGTGCCGATGTACAAGCCGCACAAGTCCGGCTCGGCGCGGGTCGAGCTGCGTGCCCCGGACTCGGCGTGCAACCCGTACCTGGCGTACGCGCTCATCCTCGCGGCCGGCCTCAAGGGCATCGAGAACGACTACCCGCTGCCGCCGGAGGCCGAGGACGACGTCTGGTCGCTGTCGGAGAACGAGCGTCGGGCGATGGGCATCGCGCCGCTGCCGCGCAACCTCGACGAGGCGATCCGCACGATGGAGACGAGCGAGCTGGTCGCCGAGACGCTCGGCGAGCACGTGTTCGACTTCTTCCTGCGCAACAAGCGCGCCGAGTGGCAGGACTACCGCTCGCAGGTGACGCAGTTCGAGATCGACCGTCTGATGCCGGTCCTGTAGGTCGTCCCGTGACCCGCTCCCGGTTCTTCGAGCCCGAGGTCGCCCAGGCGAACCTGGAGCGGCTCGGCGACGTCTCGCCCGAGCTCGTCGGGCAGATCACCGCCGCGGCCGACCCGGACTGCGCGCTGGCGGCACTCGTCGCGATCGGCGAGACCGAGCACGGTCCACGGGTCCTGGCCGCATTGGAGGCCGATCCGGTGCTGCGGGAGCGGGTCACCGTGGTGCTCGGCACGAGTCGCGCCATCGGCGAGTTCTGGCACCGCCACCCGCAGTTCGTCCTCGATCTGGCAGAGGACACGATGCTCACCCGTCCGGGCACCGAGGAGGAGTACCGGACGTGGCTGGGTCAGGCCACCGATCGGGACGACCTGCGCGTGCGCTACCACCGCGGGCTGGCGCTGATCGCGGCCCGCGACCTCAACGGGTACACGACGTTCACCGAGACCTCCGCCGAGCTGTCCGACCTGGCGGTCGCGACCCTCGACGCGGCACTCGGGCTCGCCCGCGCGGAGGATCCCGACGCCGACCTGGTGCGACTCGGCGTCGTCGCGATGGGCAAGACCGGCGGGCACGAGCTGAACTACGTCAGCGACGTGGACGTCATCTTCGTCCACGAGCCGGTCGAGGGAGCCGACGAGCAACGGGCCGCCGCCGCGGCCACCCGCCTGGCCTCGGCGATCATCCGGATCTGCGGCGAGCACACCGCCGAGGGAACGATCTGGGAGGTCGACCCCAATCTGCGCCCGGAGGGCAAGCAGGGCCCGCTCACCCGGACTCTGGCCAGTCACATCGCCTACTACGACCGCTGGGCCGTGACCTGGGAGTTCCAGGCGCTGCTCAAGGCGCGGTACGCGGCCGGTGATCGTGACCTGGTCCGGGCCTATCTCGAGGCGCTCCAGCCGTTGGTCTGGAAGGCCGCCGAGCGCGAGGACTTCGTCACCGACGTCCGCCGCATGCGGCGACGGGTGATCGAGAACATCCCCGCGTCGCACCGCGACCGCCAGCTCAAGCTCGGCAGCGGCGGACTGCGCGACGTGGAGTTCGCCGTCCAGCTGCTGCAGCTCGTGCACGGCCGGGTCGACGAGCAGATCCGCAGTCCGCGCACCCTGGACGCCTTGCGGGCGCTCACCGCGCGGGGCTACGTCGGGCGCCGGGACGGCTCCTCCCTGGCGGAGGCGTACGAGTTCCTGCGGGGGTTGGAGCACCGCATCCAGCTGTTCCGGCTCAAGCGCAGTCACCTCGTTCCCGAGGACGTGCGCGACCTGCGGCGGATCGGGCGCAGCATGGGATTTCGCACCGATCCGGCCGACTCGCTGGTCAAGGAGTGGCAGGCCCACCGCCGCACGGTGAGCCGGCTGCACGAGAAGATCTTCTACCGGCCGCTGTTGGAGGCGGTCGCGGCTCTGCCGGAGGACCGCCTGCGGCTGAGCACCGCCGCCGCCCGCGATCGCCTCGCCGCCCTCGGCTTCGCCGACCCCAAGGGGGCGATGGAGCACATCAGCGCGCTGACCTCCGGTGTGACCCGGCGGGCGGCGATCCAGCGTTCGCTGCTGCCGGCGATGCTCGGGTGGTTCGCCGAGGCGCCGAACCCGGACGCGGCGCTCCTGGCGTTCCGGCAGATCTCCGACGAGCTGGGCGAGACACCTTGGTACCTGCGCAAGCTCCGCGACGAGGGGAGCGGGGCCCAGCAGTTCGCCCACATGCTGTCGTCGAGTCAGTACGTGACCGGGATGATCCGACGCGCTCCCGAGGCCGTGGCGATGCTCGGCGACGACGAGGCGCTCACCCCGCGCGGGCTGGCGCGGCTCTCCACGGAGATGAGCCTGGCGGCGGCGCGTCACGACTCGCCGGACCGGGCGGTCCGCGCCGTCCGCAAGATCCGTCGGCGCGAGCTGCTGCGGGTGGCGATGGCGGACGTCCTGGGTCGACTCGACGTCGTCGAGGTCGGGGAGGCGCTCACCGCGATCAACACGGCCGCCATCGCCGCGACCCTCGCGACGACCGAGCGCGCCTGGCGCGACGAGCACGGTCAGGATCTGCCGACGCGCCATGCAATCGTGCTGATGGGGCGTCTCGGCGGTCACGAGGCGGGCTACGGCTCCGACGCCGATGTGATGTTCGTCCACGACCCGGTCGACGGCGCCGAGCCCGAGGAGGCCCAGGCGTGCGCGCTGTGGGTCGCACAGACCCTGCGCCGGGTGCTGGGCGCCGCGGGCGACGACCCGGCGCTGCAGATCGACGCCGAATTGCGTCCGGAGGGCAAGAACGGCCCGCTGGTGCGCACCTTCGGGGCCTATGCGACGTACTACGAGAAGTGGTCCGACACGTGGGAGGCCCAGGCCCTGCTGCGCGCCGAGCCGGTCGTGGGGGACGAGGGGCTGTGCGCACGCTTCGGGGCGCTGATCGACCCGCTGCGCTATCCCGAGGGCGGGCTGAGCGAGAAGCAGGTGCGCGAGATCCGTCGGATCAAGGCCCGTGTCGAGGCCGAGCGGCTGCCGCGTGGCGCGAACCCGAACACCCATCTGAAGCTCGGTCGCGGGGGACTGGCCGACATCGAGTGGACGATCCAGCTGCTCCAGCTCCAGCATGCCCACCGGATTCCCGAGCTCCGGACGACGCGGACCATCGCGGCGTTGGAGGCGGCGCGCGACGCCGAGCTGCTCGAGGGCGAGGACGCCGAGGCGCTGATCGAGGCGTGGCGGATGGTCACGCGGATCCGCAACGGCGTGGTGCTGTGGCGCAACAAGCCCGCGGAGTCGATGGTCGAGACGGCCGCCGATCGGGCTGGACTGGCCCACCTGCTCGGCATCGGCCAGGACCACACCGAGGAGATGGTCAACGACTACTTGCGGGTGACCCGGCGGGCTCGTCAGGTGGTCGAGCGGCTCTTCTATGAGTGACGTCTGAGCCACGTGTGACATGTGGGCTTTGAGTGCTCACTGACTTGTAAACGCTGGTTGCACTATCGATTGCAGCGCTCTACCGTGTGTGTTGTCTGTCACAGTCCGAACCTCGTGGCTCCCCGGCTCCGGCCGGAAATGGCGGGGGGAGGGCTCAACTCCCATAGAAGGACACCCTTGTGAAGAAGATGACGAAACCCGGAAGGGTCCTGGCAGGTGGAGCGGCCGTCGCTCTCGGTGCCAGCGCCCTCAGCATGATCGGTGCCGGCTCCGCCGCCGCTGCCGATGTCGCCTTGGAGAAGAGCTTCGATTATGACTGTGTGGTCACCGCCGGAGGCCTCGGCCTCGGTAACCACATCGTCGGAGTTCTGGCGTCCACGACGGTTCCCGAGACCGTCTACCCGGGCGAGGAGATCACCCCGCGCCAGGTCAACATCACGCTGACCCTGCCCGAGCTCCTGCGTCAGTCCACCGCGCTGCTGCTGCAGGGTGTCGAGGCCGATGGTGTGTCGACCAACTCGACCGTCACGCTCACCACCGGTGGACAGACGACCTCGGTCGCGATCCCCGAGCTCGGCGCCGGTCGTACGCCGATCCCGCAGGTCGCCAACGAGCCGTGGATCATCCCGGCGAGCGGCGAGGTGCCGGCCATCACGACGCCGGACTACGCGGTCGACGAGGTCATCATCGGCATGCCGCCGGCGTTCGACATCGACGCGACGATCTACAAGGCGGACAACAGCACGGTCCCGTCGACGCTGAACTGCACGGCGGTCAGCACCGACCTGGGCCTGGGTGCCATCGCGGTCGTGGACGAGCCGGTCGAGGAGCCCACGGAGGAGCCGACCGAGGAGCCGACCGAGGAGCCCACGGAGGAGCCGACCGAGGAGCCCACGGAGGAGCCGACGACGGATCCGACCACGCCTCCGGCGGACACGATCATCGACGTCAACTTCAAGCTGAACGGCCAGACCACGATCAAGGCCGGCAACGGCAAGGCCCCGCTGTCGGGCAAGATCGCGGCCAAGTTCAACCTGAACAAGCTGACGTTCGACGCTGACATGACGCTGAACGACACCAAGGCCAAACTCAAGGCCCTGGGCTTCCTGCCCGTCGACGCGGACCTGCGCTTCGAGCCGCAGGGCAAGGTCACCGGTGACCTCAACGGTGGCAAGCTGACGGCCAACTCGACGGTCGGCATCCACATCAAGTCGATCAAGTCGTTCGGTCTGAAGCTGGGCGGTGGCAGCAAGTGCCAGACGAAGTCGCCGTCGGCGATCCAGCTCAAGTCGGTCGGCAACTTCGACCCGCTGGCCGGCGGCAAGGTGGAGAGCACGTACTCGATCGCGAAGCTCAAGGGCTGCGGCCTGCTGAACGACATCCTGTCGATCTTCGCCTCGGGTTCGGGCAACAAGATCACCGCCACCCTCGCTCCGTGAGCGTAGGGTGACCGACACCCGGTGAACAACGGGAGGGTCCCGCCGCATCACGCGGCGGGACCCTCTCCCATGGACTCGGACGAAGGGACACAGATGAACAGGACGACCCGGATGCTGGTCGCCGGCGTGGCCGCTGCGGTTCTTGCGCTGGGTGGGTGCACGGGAAGCTCCGACGAGCCCGAGCCGTCGACGCAGGCGACGGCCCAGGATGAGTGGGCGCACGCGCTCTGCGAGGCGCTGCGGCCCACGACCGCGGAGGTGCAGACGCCCTCGGGGGAGGCTCAGGACCCCGCCGAGGCGAAGCAGGAGATCGTCACGTTCCTGCAGACCCTGCGTGACCGCCTCCGTGAACAGGGGAAGGTGCTCGCCGATGCGGGCGCCCCGCCGGAGGTCGGTGCGGAGAGCTACGAGAGCGCCAAGGAGGCGCTGGACACGAGTGCTGCGACGCTCACGTCGATCATCAAGCGCTTCAAGAAGGCCGACGCCTCGAGTGCGGAGCAGATGGAGGCCAGCCTGATGCAGCTCAGCGAGTCGCTGGCCGGCCCCAGCAGCTACCAGGGGCCGCTGGCGGATCTGAGCGAGGGTGACCCTGCGCTCAAGAAGGCCTTCGAGAACTCCGACACCTGCGTGGCGCTGATGAGCTGATGCCACGCTCGTCCCGTGCCCCGGTCGCCGCGCTGCTGCGGTACCGGGGCACGGACGGCGAGGCTCAGGCCACCTGCTGAGCCGCCTTCTTCGCCTCGCGCTTGGCCCGGCGCAGCGCCTTCGACTCGGGCGAGTTGCCGATCTTGTACGGATCGTCCGGCTTGCGCGAGTACTTCGCGAGCTGGGCGACCACGCTGCCGAGCTGCTTGTGAAGCGGGCCCGTGTTGTAGCGCAGTCCGTACTTCTTGACGATCCTACGCACGTCGACGGATACCTCGCGGTACAGGCTGGAGGGGATGTCGGGGAACAGATGG
>JAJUII010000049.1 GCA_029265505.1 Aeromicrobium choanae | reverse complement strand
TAGGCGAGCAGCGTGACGAGCTCCTCGGTCAGCCGCCGGAAGGTCGGCGAGTCGGTCCGCTCGTCCCGCAGCACGGTGAGCTTGTGAGAGATGAGCGGGTGGTCGGCGACGTGAACACGCATGAGAGCGAGCCTAGTCGCCCGACCGCCGTTCGGACGATCCCCGGACGACGACGCCGCGCGGACGGGGGTGGCGGGCGACTGACCCGTCTGTCACCATCACAGGGTGGCCGAGGACGATGTGGACTTCGTGATCGCGGCGTACCGCGACGAGGGCTCGTGGACGGTGCAGGAGCTGCCGCCGCGCCTCGGCGAGGACTTCGCCGGCCTGACCGATGCGCTCGCCCGCTTCCCCTCCGACGTCGGCGTGCTCGGTCTCGCGTCGGTCAACGACGACTTCTTCGTGATCCTGCGACGCAGCGGCGACCACGTGCGGGCCCTGCTCTCGGACTCGACGGCGGCCTGGGACTGGCCGCTCGCGGCCGACCTGGCCGAGCTCGTCGACGCGCCGGACCCGGACGACGACCCGGTGCCGGTGGGCGATCTGGAGATCGTCAGCGACCTGGGGCTGACGTCGGTCGAGCTGAGCCTGCTGTGCGACGACGACGACCTGTACCCCGACGAGGCGCTGGCCGACGTGGCCGACCGCCTCGGATTCGCCGACCAGTTCGAGGCGATCGTCGGGTGAGCTGGAAGCCCTTCATGCGTCGCGCGCTCGAGCTGGCCCGCGATGCGGCGGCCGCGGGCGACGTCCCGGTGGGCGCCGTCGTGGTCCGCGACGGCGAGGTGGTCGGCGAGGGCCGCAACACCCGCGAGCGCGACGCGGATCCCACCGGCCACGCCGAGATCGTCGCTCTGCGCGCGGCGGCGAGCACCCTGGGCCGCTGGCGTCTGGAGGAGTGCACGCTGGTGGTCACCCTCGAGCCCTGCACGATGTGCGCCGGAGCGGTGGTCGCCTCGCGGGTCGATCGCCTGGTGTTCGGCGCCTGGGACGACAAGGCCGGCGCGGTCGGCTCCCTGTGGGACGTCGTGCGGGACCGTCGACTCAACCACCGACCGGAAGTCGTCGCCGAGGTGCTCGCCGAGGAGTCGTCCCTCCTGCTGCGCCGGTTCTTCGGGCGTGGACCGGTGGCCCCCGGGATCCCATGACGCCGACGGCCGGGCCCGCGAGGCGGGCCCGGCCGGTACGGCGACCGTCAGCGGCGCGATCGTGCCCGTCCGGTCTTGACCTTCACCTTCGAGGCGGTGGCATTCGCGACGGCGTGATCGACGCTGCGCGGAGTGAGTCGGACCACGACCTTCCCCTTGCCCTTGGCCTTGCGCGGCAGCGCCGGGCCGAACCTCACCGTCACGGTCCGCTTCGCCGGCAGCGACACCGTGCGTGTCCAGGTCCGCTTGCCGACCTTGACTCGCACCTTCGCGGTGCCGGCCACGGAGGCGCGGACCTTCACCACCGGCTTTCGTCCCGCCTTGAGCGAGGCCTTCACCACGCGCACCGTGGCGGGACGCTTGCTGACCTTCACGAGCGTCGCCCGCGAGGGCACCTCGTACGAGCCGGCGACGGCCACCGCGCGGTAGCGCCCGTTCGACCGCACGTCACGCAGCACGAGCCGGTCGCCGGTGCGGCCGACCAGGTCGACCCACCGTCCCCCGGTGTGACGCTGCCAGCGGTAGCGGACCGGACCGTCCGACGTGGCCGAGACTCTGAGAGTGACGTCGGCGCCCGAGCTGACCGCCGTGGTCGCCGGTAGATTCCTCTCGAAGACGGGGGCGGCCGTGCGGTCGACCAACGTCGTCGCGGTCGAGACGGTCGACTTCGTACCCGCGGTGACGACCACGCGATAGCTCGTGCCGAAGTCTTCGCCGATGACCCGGCCGAGGTCCAGACGGGTCCTCGTCGCGCCGTCGATGTCGGTCCAGTCACCGCCCGGCCGTCGCTCCTGCCACCGGTAGGTCAGCTCGCCCTCGCCGGTCGCCTGCACGTGGAGGCTGACCCGCTCGCCGGGCAGGACCTCGGTCTCGGCCGGGAGGTCGGTGGTGATCGTCGGTGCCGGCGTGAGGTCTTCGAACTCGGGCGGCTCGACACCGGCCTCGACCACGGCCTTGCGCCCGTCGTCGGTCTTGTGGACCGTGAACGAGTCCCACAGGTCGCCGACCCCGTAGGCGTCGTCGGGCAGCCGCTCCCCGTGGCGGTAGAACTCCGGCGTACCGGAGATCTCGGCGATGTACGAGCGGTACGTCAGGGTGTCCTCGGCCACGTCGATCACCTGGTACGTCGTGATGCGTGCCGCCTTCTGGACCTGCGTCGCGCCGTTGTTCGTCCAGACGTTCCGCTCGTCGCTCTCCAGGGCGTAGTGCTTCGCCCCCGAGTTGGCGACGATGTAGACCGGCCCGCTCGTGACGCCGTCGACGTCGGTCGCCGTGCTGTCCTTGAAGCCGCGCGCGTAGGTGTGGTCGTGACCCATCTGCACCAGGTCGATGTCGTGCTTCTCGAAGACCGGCACCCAGTACTCACGCAGCACCGGCTCGTTGCGGCCGGAGGAGGTCGAGTAGACCGGCTGGTGGAAGGTCACCACGTTCCACTTCGCGTCGCTGGACTGCAGCACGTGGTCGAGCCAGGCGGCCTGGTACTCGGTCCACAGCTCGGCCCGCCGGTTCACCGGACAGGCGGCGCCATCACAGGTCGGCAGACGGTCCGGTGTGAGGAACGTGGTGTCGCGCGTGGCGTTCACGGTGATGAATCGGACGCCCTGATAGTCGGCGTAGTAGACGGTCTCAGCCGCGAAGTCGCTCCAGTGGTCGAAGAACGCCCGGTACTGGCGGGCGACGTCGGTGTCACCGACCGCCCGCTGCGCGAGCTCGCCGATCGTCGAGTCGTTCGGGTTGTTGTGCGGGTACTCGAAGTGGGCCTTCCACGCGGTCATCAGCTTGTCGCCGGAGTACTCGTGATTGCCGGGCGCGGCGAAGACGTTGGTCGTCGCCGCCGCCGTCTCCATGCCCGCGAACCAGTTCTCCCACTGGGTGTCGTTGCTCGCGGTGTCGATCAGGTCACCGGCGTGCACCGAGCCGACCGCGTCGGGGGCCGTCCGCAGCGCGGCGTCGACCACCTTCGGCCACGTGGAGTCCAGGCCGATCTGGGCATCGCCGTAGTAGAGGTAGGAGAACTCCTTCTCGGTCGGGTCGGCCGTCTCGAACGTGCGCCACGGACTCCACGCGCCACCGGAGGAGACGCGGTACTCGTACTCGGTGGCGGGCTTGAGGCCGGTCAGGGTGCCGGAGAAGTGGCGGAAGTCGCTGCCCACCGAGGGCGGCTGCACCGCGGCCGGGACCTGCTTGGTGGCTCCCCCGGCCTTCGGCCGGTACTGGATGCGACCCGCGGTGTCCTCGACCGTGGCACCTTGGAAGGTCACGTACTGGCTGGTGTACGGGTCCTCGGTCGGCGTCAGGATCACTCGCGACGGCTTCGCGGCCGCCTCCTCGGCGGTGAGCGGCACCAGCTCGGTGAGGTCGAACCAGACGTCCGAGCTCGTGGGCCGATCGTTGTGGACCTCCACCGCGACGACGTTGGTGCCCGCCCTCACGTGCTCGGCATCGACGGTGAACGTCGCGGTGTCCAACGAGGTGGTCGCGCCCGAGGCGTAGCTGAGCCCCTCCGAGCCGGCCGGGACGTCGCCGCGAAACACCTCGTGGCCGTTGACGTAGACGATGGCGCCGTCGTCGAACGCGATCCGCCCGCGCAGCTCGGCCAGGTCGGCCAGGTCCGCCGCGTCCAGGTCGAACGTCGTGCGGAAGAAGTAGGTCCGCACGCGTGTGTCGGTGCCGGGGGCGTTCATCTCGAGCCGGGTGTCGGCGCGCTGTGTGGAGCTGTAGTCGGCCGATTGCTCACCACCGGAGACCTTGCCCCCGAAGGTGCCCCGACCGGTGAGCCAGCTCGCATCGTCGAACCCGGCCTTGGTCCACGAGAGCGCGTCCTGGTCGCCCTCGGACGGAAAGGTGTCGTCCTGCAGATAGCGCCACGTCGTCTCGGCGGTCGAGATCAGGGCACCCGGCGCCTGCGCCGGGGCGGTGATCACACCGGGGCCGGCAGGCTCGGCGTGCGCCGTGACCGTCGTGGTCATGCCCAGGGTGAGGACGGCTGAGAGCGCCAGCCCCACCGCACCGATGCGCCGGCGAGCCGGCTTTCGGAATACGAACACGTGTCAACCTCTCGCTTGGTGCGACCGACACCGGACGGTGTCGGGGGCGTCCGCGACGCCCGGGGTCGATCGAAGACAGGCTGCGTGAACTCCGGGCGACGACTCGACCACCGATCGGGGTGGCCCGAGCGAAGAGTCAGCGCTCGCGCGGATCGCGCAGCTCGCGCACGCGCATCACGACGAACCAGCCGACGACGAGCAGGACGGCGAGGATCACGAGGCGCTGGAACCAGTCCGCGTACGGCTCGATGACGTCCCAGTTCTCGCCGAGGGTGTAGCCGGCGCCGACGAAGATCGAGTTCCAGACCAGGCTGCCGAGCGTGGTCAGCACGACGAACACCGTGAACGACATCCGCTCGATCCCGGCCGGGATCGAGATCAGGCTGCGGAAGATCGGCACCATCCGTCCGAACAGCACCGCCTTGGTGCCGTGCTTGGCGAACCACGCCTCGGTGACCTCCAGGTCACGGATCCGCAGCAGCGGCACCCGCGCGAAGATCCACTCGGTACGGTCTCGGCCGAAGAGTCGACCGAGCCAGTACATGAGGCAGGCGCCGAGCACCGAGCCGGCCGTCGTGGCGAACAGCGCCCCGGCGAGGCTGAACCGACCTTGGCTGGCGGCCAGTCCCGCCATGGGCAGCACGATCTCGCTCGGGATCGGCGGGAACAGATTGTCCAGGCCCACGGCGAGCGCCGCGCCGACCAGACCCATCCGGTCCATGAGGTCGACCATGAACCCCGCGAGACCGTCGATCTCCTGCCCGCCCGCCAGTGCCGTCACCCGCACGAGCATAGCCAGCAGGGCCCGGCGCCCTCCGCGCTTCGCCGGGGTGGGTACCGTCGCGCAGGTGCGACGATGGCGACGCGTGTGCTGCGTGATGGGAGCGGTCGTGTGCGCGGTGTCCCTCACCGTGGCCTGCACCCGGGACGTGACCCGTCCCTCGACCGCCCCCGCGACGACCGCATCGACCACGTCGGCCGAGACGATCGCACCGGGCGATCCGGCGGGCCTGACCGTGGCCCGGGTCGACGACGCGGTGGCGGTCTCGTCGTTCCTGTTCGAGGCCGCGTCGGCGGTCGTCCTGGTGTCACCCGCGGACGCGGACGCCGCGCTGGCTCGAGCCGGTCGCCTCGGGGTCCCGGCCCTGCCCGACACCGCCGCAGGGCGGGCCGAGGCCCGACGGCTCGGTGCCCGCGTCCTCGCTCCCGGTGATCCGGCCGGCTCGCCGGCGACCCCGGCGCGTCGGAGCACGCCGGCCCGTATCGCCACCACCGGCGCACCCTCGCCGCTCGTCCGCCACCTCGCCCGGATCGGTGACGCCACGCTCCTGCGGATCGCCGCCGACCCGCGCCGGGACCGCGCCTCGGTCCGCCGACTCCGCCAGGATCCGGACGGCCCCCTGCTGACGCTCGGCGCCTCCGGCTACGCGACGGCGGTCGTCCGTGCCGACGCCCGAGCCGTCGGCGGGGGCTGGTACGCCACGCGCGGCAAGCGCCTGCTCGCGATGTACGGTCACCCGTCGGGACCGGCCTTGGGCGTGTTGGGCGAGCAGGGCACCGCCGCCTCGGTCGCCCGGGTTCGCGCACTCGTCCGCAAGTACCGCCGGGTCGCCCCCGAGACCCGTTTCGTGCCGGCCTTCGAGATCATCGCCACCGTGGCGACCGCTGGACCGGGTCCGCGCAGGGACTACTCGGCCCGCACGCGTCTGCGTGACCTCCGACCGCTCGTCGACGCGGCCGAGAAGACCGGGATCGTCGTCATCCTCGACCTGCAGCCCGGCCGCTCGTCGTTCCTCGCCCAGGCTCGGGCGTACGAGCCACTGCTGCGTCGGCCGCACGTCGGGCTCGCGCTCGATCCGGAGTGGCGGCTCGGCCCGAAGGAGAAGCCGCTGCGCCGGATCGGGAGCGTGTCGGCCCGCGAGATCAACCAGGTCTCGGACTGGCTCGCACGGCTCACCCGCCGCCACACTCTCCCGCAGAAGGTCTTCGTGCTGCACCAGTTCCAGACACAGATGATCCGCCATCGCGAGCGTGTCCGGACCGACCACCCGGAGTTGGCGACGATCATCCACGTCGACGGCCAGGGACCCACCGCGGCCAAGCTCGACACGTGGCGGACGATCCGTCGTGACGCCCCCGCGGGGGTCGACTGGGGCTGGAAGAACTTCGTCGACGAGGACGAGCCGATGCTCGACGTCGCCCGCACCTGGGCGACCGTCCGGCCGCGTCCGCGTCTCATCACCTACCAGTGATCAGCCCAGCACCGCCGTGATGCGCTCGAGGATCCGGCCGAGCCGCTCGGGACTCGTACCGAAGTTGAGTCGCGCGAACGTGTCCGACTCCCACGAGGTGTGGGCGGTGAAGTCGGGTCCCGGTGACAGGCGCACCCGACCGTCGCGCAGTGCGATTCCGGCGGGATCGGCCGCGATCGCGGTGTCGGCGAAGTCCAGCCAGGCCAGGTAGGTCGCCTCCGGAGGCGCGAAGCCGACACCGACCTCGCCGGCCCACGCGGCGATCGTGTCGCGATTGCGCCGCAGCACGGCGAGCACCTCGGCGAGCCAGGCGTCGCCCTCAGTCCACGCGGCGACGGCGGCGGCGCGCGAGAGGGATGACACTCCACCGAGGTACGCGAAGGGCAGGGCGGCGAGCCGCTCGCGCACGTGCGCCGGGCCGACGTGCGCCACCGCGCAGTGCAGGCCCGCGAGGTTGAACGCCTTCGACGCCGAGGTGACCGTGACAGTCCTGTCCTCCACCTCGGACCCGAGTGACGCGAACGGCACGTGCTCGCCGCCGTCGAGCGCCAGGTCGGCGTGGATCGCATCGGCCATGATCACCAGATCGAGCGCGCTCGCGGCGTCCGCGAGAACGCGCAGCTCCTCGCGACGGAACATCCGGCCGAACGGGTTGTGCGGGTCGACGACCACCACGAGCGACACCCGCTCGGTCCGCCACGACGCGACCAGCTCGTCGGCGGTCGCCTCGGCGGCGATCGGCACCACACGCCGTCCGGCCTCGTGGACGGACGTGAGGAAGATCGGATAGGCGGGCACGTGCATCGCGACCCCGTCCCCGGGCGCGGTGACCGTCTCGATCAGCACCTGGAACGCCTGGATCACGTCGGTGAACAGCCGCCCGCGGCCGGCCGCCGGCGTCCATCCGTGACGTTCGGCCATCCGCCGTTCGAACACCGCCAGGAGCGGATCGGGCGCGTCGAAGTTCGGGTAGCCCACGTCGCCACCGTCCAGCATCGCGGTGATCCGGTCGGTGACGACCTGCGGAACGCGGACGTCCATGTCCGCGACCCACGCCGGCAGCACGTCCGGCTCGGTCATGGCCCACTTGAGGTTGTCGCGGGCTCGCAGCTCGTGGTCGTGGCGGTCGAACATGCCCCGAGTCTGGCCGATCGTCAGCCCGCGCGGCGCACCCAGGTGATCGCGGTCTGCGCGACCAGCAGCACGATCGCCCCGAGAGTGATCACGAGCGCCACGGTCGAGGCACCGGCGACCTCGGCCGCGATGCCGATCATCGCCCACACGACCGCGACGGCGTACGTCGGGCTCGCAGCCAGCCGCGAGTTCACCGCCAGGGCGAACAGGATCGCCAGGACGAGCAGGGCGATCTGCCAGTCGTGATGATCGGGGTCGAGCAGGTCCAGGTCGATCGCCGCGGTGCCGAGGTTGAGGAAGGCCGCGGCGCTCACCCAGCCGGCGTACAGACCGGTGGTGGCGCGGGCCAGCCAGGTGGTCCAGCCCGTGTCGTCCGCGAGCACGGCGCGCAGTGCCGCGTCGACCGCCAGGACGACCATCACCGCCAGGACGAGGAAGGTCGCCCAGTTCTCGCCCGAGCTCGACAGCACGATCCACAGGGCCGCGGCGAGGTAGAGCAGCACGAGGTCCACGACGAGCCGACGGTCGCCGACGCCGTCGTCGCGCACGATCGCCACGATCGCGTGGACCACCGTGAGCAGGTAGATCAGGCTCCAGATGGAGAACGCCCAGCCGGCCGGGGTGATCAGCAGGTCGGCGCTGCCCTCCGCGGGGCCGGCCGTGTCCAGCAGGCTCTGGATCGCCGGTGCCGCGATCTGCACGATCGCCGCGACGAGCAGGGCGACGCCGGTCGCGGCTCGGTCCGGGGAGGTCATGACCTCACGCTAGGGGTGCCGCATCCGGCTCGCACGCCGGCGACGCTCACTCGGGTCGGTAGTGGACCTCGGCGACCGCACGCGGCGCGAAGAACTCCTCGAAGGCGCGCTCGGTCGGCTCCCACACCTCGGTCCACAGCCGGTCGTGGTCGTGGCCGGCCCGGCGGTCCCGCTCGCGACCGCGCGCGGTGGCGGTCGCCAGGTCGACGTCGCACCAGATCGTGACGTCCAGCAGCGGCAGCGTGATCGGGTGGAACAGGCCCACCGCGTCGACGACGAGGTAGTCCGCCGGTGGCAGGGTCTGCGGCTCGGTCAGTCGACCGACGTCCCAGTCGAACCGACGGAACCAGACCTCCTCGCCGTCACGGAAGGGCCGCAGCACCTCGGCGACGAGCCGGTCGCGCTCGAGCCCGCACCAGTCACGGGACCAGGTGTGGGACCGCCGCGGGTCGAGGAAGTCGTCGCCGCGCAGGCGGACGGCACCGGGGATCGCCTGGACGAGCCGGCGGGTCAAGGTCGACTTTCCCGAGCCTCCATACCCGGAGACGCCGACCACGATGGGGCGTCCGGCCGAGACCCGGCGCACCGGCAGCACCTCGCACAGTCCGGTGAGGTCCATGTCTCGAGGGTAGACCGGACGAGGGCGGCCGGGGTGCTCGTGAGCACCCCGGCCGCAGGCTCCCTCCGGCTCCCCCGAGTCCGTTCGGCTCCGAAGCCGGTGGGCCGTCGCGTCCGTATCCGCCCCCCGACGGACGGGACCGTGTCCCGAGAACACGGACCCGGACGCCTCTCCAGCATCGCGGGGCGGGCGCTGCGGCGAAACCCCCGGAATCGGGGGGTCACTCCTCGGCGAGGACGTCGCCCGGACCCAGGCCGACCGCGCGCTCGATGTCGCCCGGGCTGGTCGAGGCGAGGTAGTCGCGCAGCTTCCGACAGGCCGCCTGGTAGTGCTCGCGAGCGGTGTCCTCGGTGATGTAGAGAGAGCCGGCGATGTCGCTCCACGCTCGCCCCCGGGCGCGGGCGGAGATGACCTGGCGCTGGCGGGACGTCAGGTCCAGTCGGGCGCCTCGGCGATCGAGGAGTTCGGTCAGACCGACGAGCGATTGGGTGACCACGACCCGACCCTCGCGCACCTGCGCCACCGCGGACTGCATCACGGCCGGTGGGTCGGACTTGTGGACGACTCCGTGGGCGCCGGCGCGCAGGCACAGGGCGAGCACGACGGCCCGACGCTCGTCGGTGTACAGGCAGACCGGCAGGCCCCGCTCCCGCAGGGCACGGATGGCGGCGCGTCCCTGCTTGACGGCGGGCGGACCACCCTGCGGGCCCCGGAGCAGCAGGTCGAGCACGACGACGTCGCACGCCACGGGATCGGCCTCGAACTCCTCCACCGTCGGGTAGGTCCCCACGACGTCCACCTCGGGGTGCACGGTCGCGAAGCCACCGCGGATGACGGTGCTGTCGTCGATCACGACGACCCGGGGCCGCGCGTTCACTCCGGCATCACCGGCCCGCTCATCGTCACCGATGTGCCCTCGCCCGGTGTCGAGCGGATCCGCACCTCGACGCCGCGGTCGCGCAGGACCTGACCGGCCTGGGTGTTCAGCCCGAACCCGAGCGGCTGATCGCGCTGGTCGAAGCCGACGCCGTCGTCGGAGATCACCAGCTCCCACCGGTCGTCGTCGGTGTCGGCGTGGATCACCACCTGACGGGCCTCGGCGTGGATGCGGACGTTGTGCAGCACCGTGGTCACGGCGCGGCCCACGGCCTGCCACACGTCTTCGGACAGGCGCGCGTGCGCTCCGAGCTCGACGGCCGGCTCCAGAGGCAGGTCCTCAAAGCCCTCCAAGGCCGTCGCGAGCATCGACCCGATCGTGAGCTCGCCCCCGCCGGAGACCGGGAGCTCGCCACCGAGGTAGTGCCTCAGTCGCTTCGCCTCGCGGTCGGCCTGCCTCCGCAGTCCCGGCAGCACCTCGGCCGGGGTGTCCTCGTCCGAGAGCAGGCGCAGCACGCTCGATGCGTCGTGGACGGCCAGCTGATAGCGCTCCAGCTCGAGCGCACGCGTCGCGGCCACCACCTCGTCGCGGGAGCGATCGGCCTCCGCCGCGAGACGTCGGAGGTGGTGGACCAGCAGCGAGACGACGACCGTGTAGCCCGGGACGGTCAGCGCGTTGCCCAAGGCCGTCTCCCACGAGGTGGTTCCGGCGCTCGCCGCCCACAACAGCGACCAGCCGCCCAGCGCCACGCCGTGCCCGACCGCCGGAACCGGTCGCAGCCAGGCGGCGGCGATGGCTCCGACGTTGATCGCGAACCCCGACGCCCACGCCTCCCAGGTGCCGACGACGTGGCTGGCGGGCAACAGCAGGTTCATCGCCGGGATCGCCGCCCACGCCACCACGAGGTCGGGTCCGTGCCACACGCCTCGGCGCGCGGTCCCGGTGCGCAGACACTGGACGATCAGTAGCAGCGAGACCGCGATCGCCGTGACGCTGAGGGCGGCGTAGGCGAGGGGGTGCGAGGCGACCCGCGCTCCGGCGGGGACGTTCAGCGCGATCTGGGCGAGCACCACGGCGCGCATCGCCGGCGCGACGAGCGCGATGCCCCGCTCGGCCCCCCGGGCGGCCGAGCCGGGAGTCGCCGGGCCCGTTCCGTTCACCCGACAATCGTCGCAGACGTCCCACCCGTCACGCGGCGGCGAGCCCGTAGCCTGTGGCGGTGCGGTTGACCTCGATCCACCGATACCCGGTCAAGTCCATGCGCGGCGCGTCCTGCGAGACGGCCGTCGTCGAGCCGTGGGGACTGGCCGGCGACCGCCGATGGATGGTGGTCGACGCCGAGGGCGGGTTCGTCACCGCACGCCGGCATCCCCGACTGCTGGCGATCACGACCGAGATCACCGCCACCGGCGTGCGGCTGAGCCTTCCCGGCGCCGAGACGCTCGAGGTCGGACTCCCCGACCCGGCACACCAGGTCCCGGTGCGGATCTGGAGCTCGGTGCTGACCGCCGCAGAGGCGGCCGACGCGGCCGGATGGCTCTCGGACCTGCTGGGATTCGATGCGCGGTTGGTGTACCTGGACGATCCGACCCGCAGGGCGGTGAGTCCCACCCACGGCCGCCCCGAGGACCGGGTCGGGTTCGCCGACGGCTACCCGCTGCTCGTCACGACAGAGGCGTCCTTGGCCGCACTCAACGCCGAGATCACCGCCGCCGGCTCCCCGGCCGTGCCGATGCACCGCTTCCGACCGAACCTCGTGGTGGACGGCGAGGGCGCCTGGGACGAGGACCGCTGGCGACTACTGCGCATCGGCGACGCGGTGTTCCGGGCCGTGAAGGGCTGCGCCCGATGCGTGATCACGACTCACGCACCCCACCCGGCGAGCGGTCGAGTCGACCGGGACCGCGAGCCCTTGCGCACCCTGGCCCGGATCCGCCGCTTCGGCTCGGGCGTCTGGTTCGGGGTCAACCTCATCCCCGACACCCCCGGCGTGACGATCGCGGCCGGGGACGCGGTCGAAGTACTCGAGGTCGCCGACGCCGGCACCCCACCGCTCGGGTCCTGACGACGGCGGCGCTCACCACGGCATCTCGTCGCCCTCGAAGGGTCCGCCGACGCCGACGGTCCCGGCCGTCATGCGATGGACGTGGATCCCCAGAGCCGTGAGGATCACCCGCATCGGCATCTGCACCGCCCGGGACGACGGGGGCAGCACGAGCGCCTCGAGGCCGCCACTGCCCGCGACACGCACGGCGTCGACGCCGCGACGGGTGGCCTCCTGATCGACCAGGGCGAGGAGCCTCGCAGCGCCGAGGTACCAGTACCCGCCGAGATCGTGGTCGAGGACGAACAGCAGGTCATGGTCGACCGAGGGCACGGCCCCCGTGCCGGCGTGCCGATACCGCGTTCGCAGCTCGAGACGCCCCTCGTCGCGGAACGCCTCGTACGTGAAGGTGACCATCCCCGCCGCGGTCAGATGGTCCGCGATGACGAGGGCGTCCCCGGGTCGGTACTCGTCGGGGTGCACCCAGGCTCGGATCCCCCGACACCTCGGGTCCCCGGCAGCGTCGGTCACCAGGTCGACGGTGAAGTCGGCCACCGCGGCGCAGAGCGCGGCCACGGCCCGGCCGTGGTGGCCCTCGTTCACCCGCACGTGGATCGTGGCATCGGGGTGGGCGACGACCAGCGCGTAGGGCAGGTCGGAGGCGTTCTGACTCATGATGTTTCCCTTCTTGATTCCTCAGTGGCAGGCGCGCTGGACCCAGACGGCCCCGGCCTCGGCGAGGCGGAGGGCCTCGTCGAACGACACGACCTCGACGTGCCGTGAGTCTCGGTGCTGGACGACGACGGCCTCGGGCAGCACGTCCTGCAGTGCGGTCTTCGGACACCGCAGCCCGCGTGCCCGCAGGCTCTCGACGGCCTCGGCCACGTCCGGGTCGTCGACCGGGGCGCAGTAGTTGTTCGCCTCGCGGGCGACGCAGACCTCGCCGGAGGGGCCTCCCGGGACGAACTCCTCGACGGGCGGACGACCCATGGTGACCACCACGTAGAGGCCGACGAGGGCGTAGAGGCCGAGATGGGACAGGGCGCGGAGTCGCTTGGTCATGCCCTGTTCAAGCCGGACCCCCGCGAGGACTCGATCATTCCGGCGCGATACGGCGGTCCAAAGGCTGTTTCAGGCTGGAATCTCTGGAGATTCTTCGTCTCACATCGCGGGCGTCGGCGTCCCTGTCCGGCCGTGTGATCGCTCGCGGAACCCGCAGGAGTGCGCGAGGACATGCGCGTGCTCGGGCGACTCGCCCGGCTGGCGGACAAGCGGACCGATCTCGGTCACCGCTACGGCTTCGTCCAGCTGCTCGACCAGTTCCGGCGCTCGTTGGCCGGGGAGCTCGACTACCGCCGAGAGGCGCGCAACCTGCAGACCTTCGGCGAGCTCACCGCGCCGTACGACCTGCTCGTGGTCCCGCAGCCCGTGCCGGAGTACACCACGTCGAAGATCCTGACGATGGACTACGTCGAGGGCCGCAAGGTCACCGACATCGGGCCGGTCGGGCTGACCGACGTCGACG
>JAJUII010000179.1 GCA_029265505.1 Aeromicrobium choanae | reverse complement strand
GTCGCCCGACTCCTCGTCCCCCTCCTACTGGACCGGGGCGACCGCCCGGTCGCCCTCGTGCGGCGTCCCGAGCACGCCGCGGATCTGCCCGGCGCCACGATCCGACATCTCGACATCGAGTCGTCGACCGTCGACGACTTCGCGGCGGTGTTCGACGGCTGCGACGCCGTCGTCTTCGCGGCCGGCGGCGGCCCGGACGGCAACGCCGAGCGCAAGCGCACGGTCGACCTGGAGGGCTCCTTGAAGTCCATCGAGGCCGCCGAGCGACTCGGCATCCGGCGATTCGTCCAGGTCTCGGCGATGCGGGTCGATCAAGACCCGGACCCGTCCGCCGGCCCGGTGTGGGCCGCCTACGTACGCGCCAAGCGCGACGCCGACACGGCGCTGCGGGCCAGCAACCTCGACTGGACGATCGTGCGGCCGGGACGCCTGACCGACGAGCCCGGCACGGGACTGGTGCAGGTCGGCGACACGGTCGACTACGGCGAGGTGCCGCGAGCCGACGTCGCCGCCGTCCTGGCCGCGGCGCTCGCCGACGAGCGGACCGTCGGCCGCCAGTTCGAGGTCGTCTCGGGAACGACGCCCGTCGCCGAGGCTCTCGCCGCCCTCTGAGCCGCCGGCGTCCCGCCCTCGCCGCTGACTACGGTGGAGAGGTGAGTGGTTCGCTGTGGCCCGTGTCCGGAGCGGCGCGGGAGGTGCTGGAGGCGCTGCGGCCGTGGGTGGCCTCCGGCGGCGAGCCACTCCTCCTGCACACGTCCGGCAGCACCGGCGACCCGAAGCCGATCAGGCTGTCGCATCGCGCGGTCCTGGCCTCCGCCCACGCTGCGCTCGACCGTCTCGGAGGGCCCGGACAGTGGCTCTCGGCACTGCCCGCCACCGGCATCGGCGGGCTGCAGGTCCTCGTGCGGTCGATCCTCGCGGGCCACGATCCGGTGTTCCTGCCCGAGCACGACTCGATCGAGGCCGCGATCGGCGCGATGGACGCCGACCGGCGCTACGCCTCGCTGGTGCCCACCCAGCTGTTCCGGCTCGTCGAGTCCGGCCGCGCGGCGGCGCTCGCCGATCTCGACGTCGTCCTGCTCGGCGGTGCCGCGGCCCCACGTGCCGTCCTGGAGCGGGCCGCGGAGGCCGGCGTGCGGATCGTGCGCACCTACGGGATGACCGAGACCTGCGGCGGATGCGTCTACGACGGCGTGCCCCTCGGCGGCGTCACGCTGCGCATCGAGGACGACGGCCGGATCGCGATCAGCGGACCGGTGCTGGCCGAGGGCGTCGGACCGTGGCTCGTGACGAACGACCTCGGGCGGGTCGACGAGAGCGGACGCCTGCAGGTGCTCGGCCGCGCCGACCAGGTCGCGATCAGCGGGGGCGTCAACGTCCCTCTCGCCGCGGTGGAGTCGGTGCTCCGTGACCTTCCGGGCGTCCTCGACGTCGTGGTCGTCGCCCAGCCCGACCCGGAGTGGGGCGAGCGGGTGGTCGCCTTCGCGGTCGGGGCGCTGGACCGGGACGCCGCCCGGGAAGCGATCGAGCGCGCCGGCCATCCGCGCCCGTGGACCCCGCGGGAGGTCAGGGTCGTGGACGCATTGCCGCTGTTGCCGAACGGCAAGCCGGATCGGGTCGCCTTGAGCCGCCGGACTGCGCGACCGGACGACGACGGCGACTCCTAGACTCGCGGGGTGACTACTCCGACCGGGCTGCGCCTGTGGATCGAAGGGGCGCGGCCGCGCACGCTGCCGGCCGCCATCGCCCCTGTCGCCGTGGGGACCGGCGCTGCCGCCTTCGACGACGGTGCGGTGTGGTGGAAGGCGCTGCTCGCCCTGGCGGTCTCCCTCTGCCTGCAGATCGGTGTCAACTACGCCAACGACTACTCCGACGGGATCAAGGGCACCGACGAGAACCGGGTCGGCCCCCTGCGGCTCGTCGGGTCCGGCCTGGTCGCCCCCGCCGCGGTGAGGGCGGCCGCCGTGGCGTTCCTCGGGCTGGGCGCCGTGTTCGGCCTCGTGCTCGCCGCGACGTCGAGCTGGTGGCTCGTGCTCGTCGGCGCGGTCGCCATCCTGGCCGCGTGGGGCTACACCGGCGGATCGCGCCCGTACGGATATCGGGCGCTCGGCGAGCTCAGCGTCTTCGTGTTCTTCGGCCTGGTCGCGGTACTCGGTACGACCTTCGTCCAGCTCGGCACGATCAACGGCGTCAGCGTCGCCGGTGCCGTCGGCGTGGGCTCGCTCGCGTGCGCGATCCTGGTCGCCAACAACCTGCGCGACATCCCGACCGACAGCCGGACCGGCAAGCGCACGCTCGCCGTCGTCCTGGGCGAGCCGGCCACGCGACGGCTGTACGTCACGCTCATGGTGGTGGCCTTCGTGCTGGTGGTCGCCTGGACCGTCACCCAGACGATCTGGGCGATGGCGGCGCTCGTCGGCCTGCCGCCGGCGCTGCGCGCCACCGCGATCGTCCGCGCCGGGGGCACCGGCCGCGACCTCATCGCGGTGCTGCGCGACACCGGCGTCGCCGAACTGCTCTACGCGATCGGCCTGACCGCCGGCTTGGTCATCGGCTCCCGCTGGTGAACGTCCCGGTGCGGGTCAGCTCGGCCAGCCTGTCGAGATGGGGCGCGAGGTCGAGGCCGTGCTCGGCGACCCAGCGGTCGTCGAAGTACGTGTGGGCGTAGCGCTCGCCCCCGTCGCACAGCAGCGTGACGATCGACCCGGTACGACCTTCCCGCACCATCTGTGCGGCGACGCCGAGCGCCGCCCACATGTTGGTGCCGGTCGATCCGCCGACCGGCCGCCCGATGAGGTCGGAGGTCCAGCGCATCGCCGCGATCGAGGCCGCGTCCGGGACCCGCACCATGTCGTCGACCACGCCGCCGACGAACGACGGCTCCACCCGCGGGCGACCGATCCCCTCGATCCGCGGCGCCCGGTCGGTCGTGACGTCCGAGCGATCCTGGGCCCAGCCGTCGTAGAACGCCGAGCCCTCCGGATCGGCGACGAGCAGCCGGGTCGGGAACCGGCGGTACCGGATGTAGCGACCGATCGTGGCGGCCGTCCCGCCGGTGCCCGCGCTGACCACGATCCACTCCGGGATCGGATGCGGCTCGTGCGCCATCTGGGCGAAGATCGACTCGGCGATGTTGTTGTTCCCCCGCCAGTCGGTGGCCCGCTCGGCGTAGGTGAACTGGTCCATGTAGTGACCGCCGCAGTCCTCGGCCAGTCGCTGGGCCTCGGCGTACATCCGCCGTGCGTCGTCGACGAAGTGGCAGCGTCCGCCGTACCACTCGATCAGCGCGACCTTCTCGGCGCTGGTGTGGCGTGGCATCACCGCGACGAAGGGCAGACCGAGCAGGCGCGCGAAGTACGCCTCCGAGACCGCCGTCGAGCCGCTCGACGCCTCGACGATCGTGGACCCGGCGTGGATCCAGCCGTTGCAGAGCGCGTGCAGGAACAGCGAGCGCGCGAGCCGATGCTTGAGGCTCCCGGTGGGGTGGACGGACTCGTCCTTCAGATAGATCTGCACGCCCGGGAACGGCAGCTCCAGGGCGTGCAGGTGGGTGTCCGCGCTGCGGTTGGCGTCGGCCTCGACCCGGCGGACCGCCTCGGCCAGCCAGGCACGGTCCTCAGTCGACGTCTTCGGCACGACGGGACTCCTCGATCCGGTCGTTGATCGCCTTCGCCTTCTCCTGGAGCTTGAGGGCGACCTGGTCGCGCAGACCGGACAGCGCGAACACCGAGATGATCGCCGAGACGATGAGCGCCACCAGCAGCACCCACAGGTTGAGCACGGTGCCGCCGCCGTCGAAGACGAGCTGGGCCACACCCCACAGCACACCCCACGTCACGAGGAACACGGCCAGGCGGGCGAGGGTGTAGATCCAGAAGGCCTTCATGGCATGGATCCTAGTCGCCGCTCCCCGGCCCTCCGCGGGCGCAGGGCGGACGGTTCGTCTGCCCCATGCTCGCGTGGTCGGTACGCTCGGCCACATGATCAAGGCGTTCATGGTGCTCGTGGCGGTGGTCTTGGTCGTCTACAGCCTCTACGACCTGGCGGCGACGCCGCGCGAACGCGTCCAGCACATGCCGAAGCTGGGCTGGGCGCTGCTCATCGTCTGCGCACCCTACGCCGGCGCTCTGCTGTGGATCATCTTCGGCGTGGCCAAGGGCCGACCGGCCGGGCCGCCGCCCCCGCCGCGCGGACCGATCGGGCCCGACGACGACCCGGACTTCCTGCGCGGGCTCTGAGCCGCCCTAGCGGTCCCAGCGGAACAGCTTCGCCGCGACGGCCGCGCACACCGCGGCGAACGCCAGCAGGATGAGCAGCGGCACCCAGACCGCGCCCGGCCCCTGATCGCGCACCATCACGTCGAGCATCCCCTCGTTGAGGTGCCGCAGCGGCAGCAGGCGACTGATGAACTGGAGCCAGCCGGGAGCGCCGTCGAGCGGGAAGAACGAGCCGGACAGGAACGCCATCGGCAGCACGACGAAGTTCGCGAGCCCGACGGCGCCCTCCTCGGTCTTGCACACCGAACCGGCGAGCATCCCGATCGACAGGAACGCCAGCGTCCCGGCCAGCACCAGCGGCACGACCAGCGGCCACCAGCCGCTCAGCTGCAGCCCGAACGCCGCGCTCGCCAGGCCGATGAAGATCGCCGCCTGCCCGAAGGCGACGAGCAGGCTCACGCCGACACGGGCGAGCACCACCGAGGGCGTGCCGATCGGCGCCAGCCTCAGTCGGCGCAGCAGGCCGGTGCGCCGCCAGGTGACCAGGTTGGTGGCGGCGCCGAAGGTCGCGCTCATCGCGATCGCCCAGCCGAGCAGGCTCGGCGTGACGTACTGGATGGTCTTGAGCGACTCGTCCTCGACCGGCTGCGCGTCCAGCACGAACTGCGGCTCGACGCCACTCAGGGCGAGGTTCGCCGAGTCGACGACGCCTTGGAAGATCGCGTAGACGCGGCCGGCGGCGACTTGGTCGGCCTTGGAGAAGTGGACGACGACACGGCCGTCGTGCTCGACGACCGCGGCGGCGATCTCACCCTCGGCGACGCGCTCGACGGCGGCGTCGAGGTCGGCGACCTGGTCGACGTCGACGCTCTCGTCGAACGCCTCCCGCGCCGGGGCGGGCATCCGGTC
>JAJUII010000136.1 GCA_029265505.1 Aeromicrobium choanae | reverse complement strand
GGCTTCAGGATCGAGGCCGCGTCGATGGCGCCCTCGGCGGCGCCGGCGCCGACGAGGTTGTGGAGCTCGTCGATGAACAGGATGATGTCGCCGCGCGTGCGGATCTCCTTGAGCACCTTCTTGAGGCGCTCCTCGAAGTCACCGCGGTAGCGCGAGCCGGCCACGAGCGCGCCGAGGTCGAGCGTGTTGATCTGCTTGTCCTTGCGCGTCTCGGGGACGGCCCCGCGCACGATCGCCTGGGCGAGCGACTCCACGACGGCGGTCTTGCCGACGCCGGGCTCGCCGACCAGCACCGGGTTGTTCTTGGTGCGGCGGCTGAGCGTCTGCATGACGCGCTCGGCCTCGTCGTCACGGCCGATGACCGGATCGAGCTTGCCCTCGCGGGCGGCCTGGGTGAGGTTCCGCCCGAACTGGTCGAGCACCGCGCTGGAGGCGGCGGGCGCCTCCGGGGCCGTGCCGGCCGTCTCGGCCTCCTTGCCCTGGAAGCCGCTGACCAGCTGGATGACCTGCTGGCGGACGCGGTTGAGGTCGGCGCCCAGCTTCACCAGGACCTGGGCGGCGACGCCCTCGCCCTCGCGGATCAGGCCGAGCAGGATGTGCTCGGTGCCGATGTAGGTGTGGCCCAGCTGCAGCGCCTCGCGCAGGCTCAGCTCGAGCACCTTCTTGGCGCGCGGCGTGAACGGGATGTGCCCGCTGGGAGCCTGCTGCCCCTGACCGATGATGTCCTCGACCTGGCCGCGCACGGCCTCGAGCGAGATGTCGAGGCTCTCGAGAGCCTTCGCAGCGACACCCTCACCCTCGTGGATGAGACCCAGCAGGATGTGCTCGGTGCCGATGTAGTTGTGGCTGAGCATGCGCGCTTCTTCCTGCGCAAGCACCACGACCCGTCGGGCCCGGTCGGTGAATCTCTCGAACATGTCGTCCCCTCTGCTGGACTGTTCACTTCAGCATAGTCGGCCGTCGATGGCCGGCTCGACGAAGTCCAGACGCTCATTCCAACCGTCGCGGGGACGTGAGCCTTCCGGTGTTCGCTGTCAGCGGAACATCAGTCCGCGTCCTGCGGATCGGCGTCGATCAGACCGAGCGCGCGGCCCCACAGCTCGGTCAGCACGTCGACCAGGTGATCGACGTCGATGTCGTTGCCCAGGGCGATGGCCCGGTAGGCCATCCGACTCACCATCGAGTTCAGCGCCAGGGCCACGAGCCAGGGGTCGAGAGCGTCGTTGAACAGGCCCTGCTCCTGGAACTCCTGGATCCGGCGGGCGTTGCGCCGACCGAACAGATCACCGCGCGCGACACGCATCTCGGCGAAGCCCGGGTCGACCGTCGCGGCCTGCTCGAACGCCACCATGAGCCCGGCGTAGCGCTCATAGGCCCGCATGTAGGCACGGTGCCCCTCACGGATGACCTCGAGCGGGTCGAGGTCCTCGTCGCGCCGACGGCCGACGCCCGGGTGCATCATGTCGCCCATCACGTCGTTCACGACGGCGGCCATGATGGACTCCTTGCTGCCGAAGTACGTGTAGAAGGTGCCCGTCGAGACGCCGGCCTCGGCGGTGATGTCCGTCAATCGCGCTCCGATGTAACCGTCGCGCGCGAAGACGACCTTCGCAGCCTCGATGAGGGCCTGCCGGGTGCGCTTGCCACGCTCGCTGGTGGGCAGCTCCTCCGTGGCGGCCGGGTGTCGCAGCAGCGGCTCCTCCTGGTGCCGACGGTCGCTGATGCTCTGCGCATCTTCCATGACTCCCCCGATCGTGGTCGGACAGGTCGACGTTGACGGACGTATTGGAATGACATTACATTCCAAATTGAACCCGACGTCAATCTCAAATGAAGAAGGGCCCGCTCGTGGACTTCTCACTCTCCGTGGAGCAACAGGACCTCGCCAGGACGCTGGAGGCCATGCTCACCCGTCTCGGCGGACTCGACGCCTGCCGCACCGCCGTCGAGGAGGACCCCTCCGCCGCCGAGCCCCTCTGGAACGGGCTCGCCGAGATGGGCC
Organism: Aeromicrobium choanae; assembly: GCA_029265505.1. Classification (GTDB taxonomy): domain Bacteria; phylum Actinomycetota; class Actinomycetes; order Propionibacteriales; family Nocardioidaceae; genus Aeromicrobium; species Aeromicrobium choanae_A. Next base: position 5,170 of record JAJUII010000136.1, on the reverse strand, counting down.
TGATCTCCCTCGCGGTCGACGAGTCCGTCGGCGGTGCCGGCCTCCTGCCGATCGAGCTGTGCCTGGTCCACGAGGCCTTGGGCCGCCACCTGGCCCCGGTGCCCTTCCTCCCGACCCTGCTGGCCGCGCGCGCTCTCAGCCGTTGCCGACCCGATGCGGTCCGCGACGAGCTGCTGGGGCAGGTCCTGGACGGTGGTCTCCGGCTGGCGGAGTTCGTCGGGACGGACGCGGTGTCCTCGACCGTCGAGGTGGGCCGTGACGTCGACGGCCGACTCGTGGCGAGCGGCGGAGTCGACGCCGTGTGGAGCGCCGCGACGATCGACGGGGTGCTCCTGGTCGCCGACGTGGACGGCGGCCCCCGTCTCCTCCACGTGGCCGTCGATCGCGAGCGCAGTCGGCCGCAGCCTCAGGCACTCGACGTCAGCCGGCTCGCGGGGCGCGTGGAGTTCGATGCCGCACCCGCCCACGAGCTCGTCCCCGAGGACGGACTCGCCTCGCTACGCGAGGAGCTGCGGAGTCTCGGGCGCCTGCTCCTGGCCGCCGAGCAGCTCGGCGTGGCGTCGGCGAGCATCGACTCCGGCGCCCAATGGGCCCGCGAACGCCATCAGTTCGGCCGCCCGATCGGCTCCTTCCAAGCGATCAAGCACCGCCTGGTCAACGCCTACAACGACATGACGTCCGCCTGGACGCTCGTCTACCTGGCCGCGTGGTCCCTGGCCACGGGGGCCCGGTCCACCGCCGACGACGTCGAGGAGGCCCTGGTCGCCGCCAACGACGCGGCGATGAACGCGGCCGGCTCGGCCCTGCAGGTCCACGGTGGCATCGGCTTCACCTGGGAGCACCGCAGTCACCTCTACCTGCGCCGGGCGCGCGCGAACTCGCAGGTTCACGGCCGACGCTCCGCCCACCTCGAACACATCGCCACCCGCGTCCTCGGACAGGAGAGCTGAGCATGGACCTGAACTTCGGAACGGACGCCGAGCAGTACCGCGCCGAGATCCGCCGCAAGGTCGAGGAGTTCCTCCCCGACGACTGGCGGGGCATCGGCGCGCTGCCGCCGGACGAGCGTACGGCCTTCATCGACCGATGGCGCGGCTTCCTCATCGAGAACAACCTGATCGCCATGCATTGGCCGCGCGAGTACGGCGGCGCCGGCCTGAGCGCCCTGGAGCAGACGATCGTCAACGAGGAGTTCACCCGGGCGGGCATCCCGCTGCTGCTGACCGACAACGACGCTTCCGGCTTCCAGCTCATGGCCAACACCCTGCTGGTCCACGGCACACAGGAGCAGCGTCGGTACTTCATGCCTCGGATCCTGTCCGGCGAGCACCTGTGGTGCCAGGGCTTCTCCGAGCCCGGGTCCGGCTCTGACCTGGCCTCGGTGTCGACGAGCGCTCGACTCGAGAACGGCGAGTGGATCATCAACGGTCAGAAGATCTGGACTTCGGCCGGCCACCTGGCGAACTGGATGTTCGTGCTGGTCCGCACCAATCCCGACGTCCCCAAGCATCGCGGCCTGACGATGCTGCTGCTGCCGATGGACCAGCCGGGCGTGACCGTCCGCCCGATCCGGCAGATCAACGGCAATGCCGAGTTCAACGAGGTGTTCTTCGACGACGCCAGGACCGCCGAGGAGAACGTGCTCGGCGAGGTGGACGGCGGCTGGGCCGTCGCGATGACCATCCTGGGCCTGGAGCGTGGCGAGAACGCCACGTCGATGCTGCTGCGGTTCGAGGCGGAGTTCGAGCGATTCGTCGAGCTCGTCAAGCGCCTCGGTCGCCAGGACGAGCCCGCCGTGCGGACGGGCGTGGCGGAGATGTACCTCAAGCTCCGCAAGCTGCGCGGACTGTCGCTGCGCGCCATGTCGGCCTTCGTCAACGGCGAGGACCTCGGACCGGACGCCGCACCGGTCAAGCTCGCCTGGTCGGAGTACTGGCAGGACCTCACCGACTTGGCGATGGACGGTCTCGGCCCCGAGGCCATCCTGCCCACCGAGCACCGCCCTCGAGGCGCGGACGGCCCCGACCTGCCGGGCGCCCCGAACGATTCCGGCTCGTGGGTCGGGACCTGGCTCAACTCCCGCGCCGCGACGATCTACTCCGGCACGTCGGAGATCCAGCGCAACATCATCGGCGAGCGGATCCTCAAGCTCCCCAAGTGAGGACGACGGAGGGGCCGCACCGTGTCGGTGCGGCCCCTCCTTCTTTCCCCCACCAGAGGGTCAGCGCTCGGCCTCCTGCGTGACGAGCGGGACCTGCTCGCCTGCGGGCTCGAGGATGCGGATGTCGGGGCCGCTCTTGAGCGAGCCCTTCAGCGCGCGACCGAGGGTCCGCAGCGCCGGGTTGGCGTTGTGACGCTCGACGGCCTCGTCCGATTCGTACGTCTCCAGCAGGACGTACTCGACGTCGGACCCGCGCACCTTCTGCAGGTCGTAGCGCAGACAGCCCTCGTCCTTGAGGAACTCCGTCCGGGCCTGCGCGAACGCCGATTCGAACTGCTCGTTCGTGCCTTCGTGGATCGTGAAGCCGACTGCGGCGTGAAGCACCATCACCGGACCTCCTGACGCTCGCGCACGACGAACTCGACCCCGCAGAAGGTGAACGCGTCGTCGCGCACCTCGTGCCCGCGCTCCCGCGCGCGCTCCAGGATCGACGCCGGATCGCTCGCCTCGATGAACAGTCGGGTGAAGGCGTCGGTCGGTCCGGCGGAGAAGCGATCGACTGCTCCTCCGTCCAGGTGGATCACCGCGACCTCGCCGTCGTGGTCGACCGGCTTGTCCATCAGCGCCGCCCACGTCCGAGCCATCTTCTCCGGGTCGCTGCTGGTGCATTCGGCGCCGACGATCTTCGGCAGGTCGTCCTCGGGACGGACGATCTGCTGCCAGTGCATCCCCGCGGGGGCGTAGCCACCGAACAGGTCCTCGTTGTCGGCCGTCTGGTTGAACTCCATGAGCGTGCCGCCGACCGAGCGCGGGTGCAGTTGCACGTGGCGGAACGTGTCGTACCCGTGCTCGGGGGTGTTCTGGGCCGGATCGCGCAGCTCCGGAGTGCTCTCGAAGGCGATGCGCACGCCCTGCTCGTCGATGCGCCGGCGGATCGTCTCGTACTCGTCGGTGTCGTGGATGACCATGTAGCCGCCACCGCCGGGGTGCTTCTGGAGGAATCGCGTGGCGGTCGTCCCGTCCTTGAGCGGGGCGATGAACTCCACGAACGTGCCGCCGAAGCCGAGCAGGGCGTTCTCGAGGCCGAACACGTCGATGAGCGGGTCGCGGTAGGCGATCTGCACGCCGAAGATCTCGGCGAGCTCGTCCGCCGCGCTGATCTTCGGCGCCGCGAGACACACCTGTCGAAGTCGAATCATGAGTGTGGTTCCTTGTCGTCGGGTGGTGGTCAGGATCCGGTGAACCGCGGCTCGCGCCGCTCGAGGAAGGCGTTCGCCGCCTCGACGAGGTCGGCCGTCCGCGCGCAGTCGACATGCCGCTGCGCCTCGATGGCACTCGCCTCGGCGAAGGTCAGGTTCGCTGCATCGATGAAGTTCCGCTTGAGCCCGGCGAGGGCGCGCGGTGCCTTCTTCGCCAGGCTCGTCGCCACGGCGTCCACGGCAGCGTCGAAGTCGTCCGGATCGTGCACCGCGCTGACCAGGCCCCAGTCGAGTGCGGTCTGCGGGTCGATCTTCTCGTTGAGGAACGCCATCCGCTTGGCTCGCGACTCACCGATCAGGCGGGTCAGCAGCCAGGTGCCGCCGAAGTCGCCCGACAGGGCCGCGTCGACGAAGGCGGACCGGAAGACGGCCGCACTCGAGCTGATCCGTAGGTCGCACGCCGCAGCCAGGGAGAGGCCGGCCCCCGCACACGCACCGTTCACCGCGGCGATCGAGACCGCGTGCGAGGAGCGCAGCAGCTCGGAGGCCCGCATATGACGGTGGAGCTTCTCGACGGCTGCTCCGCGCGAGGGCGGCTCGGTGTCGGCCGAAGCGCTGAACGCGTCGAGGTCGCCACCGACACAGAAGCCGCGACCCGCTCCGGTGAGCACGATCACGCGCACGCTCTCGTCGGCCGCGACGTCGGCGACATGGTCGACCAGCAGGTCGAGCATCGCGTCGCTCATCGCGTTGAGACGGTCGGGGCGGTTCAACGTCAGCCTCGCCACGCCGTCCGTGCGCTCGAGGATCACCGGGACTTCGTTGTCGCTCACTGTCATGAGCTTCGCTCCTCAGGGTCGTCCGACCGGCACGTGACCGATCTCACTCTCAAGTTGAATCCAACCTCAGTTTGAAGTTGACGTCAAACTCATATGGAGGCTAGCGTGACATCGATCACTCCCACAAGACACACATCGGTCGCGCGACTCGACCACCTCGATCGGAAAGGCGCACACATGGAGTTCTCCTTCAGCCGGGAACAAGAGGACCTCCGCACCTCGGTGAGGGACTTTCTCGCTCGCCACTCAGGCAGCGAGGCACGCAACGACCTCTTGAAGAACGGCTACCGCTTCGACCGCGAGCTCTGGACGGCGATGGCGCACCAGCTCGGCCTGCAGGGGCTCGCCCTTCCCGAGTCGGTCGACGGCAGCGGCGCCGGCTTCATCGAGACCGCGATCGTGCTCGAGGAGCTCGGCCGCGACTCCTACGCCGGTCCGTACTTCTCGACGATCGCCGCAAGCTGGGTGCTGACGCACGGCGACGCGGCGGCGCACGAGCTGCTCGCCGGCGTCGCCGACGGATCGCGCGTCCTCACCCTCGCGATCCCCGACCGCGAGGGCACCTGGTCCGCACCGGGCGACTCCACCCGAGCCCTGGAGTACGGCGACGGAATGCGCCTCTCCGGCACGAAGGTCAACGTCACGGACGCCGGCACCGCCGACACCTTCGTCGTGATCGCCCAGCTCCCCGAGGGCGGACGCGCCTGGTTCGCGGTCGACGCCGACGCCGAGGGCGTGACCGTGGACGTGCGCGAGAGTCTGGACCTGACCCGTCCGATCGGGCACCTGACGCTCCACCGGGCCCCCGCGACCCTGCTCGTGGGGCCGGACCTGGCAGACGACGTCCTGACCGAGGTCAACGTGAAGGCGGCCGCTGCCCTGGCCGCCGAGATGGTCGGAGGCGCCGGCGCTGCGCTCGATCAGTCCGTCGCCTGGAGCCTGGAGCGGACCCAGTTCGGTCGCCCCATCGG
>JAJUII010000145.1 GCA_029265505.1 Aeromicrobium choanae | reverse complement strand
TCCCGTTCCTGCTGATCATCTCGGTGCTGACGATCGAGGACTGCTTCCACGCGTTCGACCTCATGCAGACGATGACGGCCGGTGGGCCCTTCTTCAGCACCGAGATCGTCGAGATCTATATCTACCGCTGGGCGTTCGCAGCGACCATCCCGCAGCTGGGATTCGCTTCCGCCGCGGCCGTCCTGTTCGGCGCGATCGTCCTGGTCATCGTCGCCGCCCAGGTGTGGGCGACGACCGTCTCCCGACGTCTGCGAGCTCGCTCATGACTGCACTGACCACGAACCGCACGCACGTGCCGAGGTCGGGCCGCGGCCTGCGCGATCGTCGCCGGGTCGGCTGGTGGCTGACCGCGGTCCTCCTGCTCGCTGTCGCGTTCGTGTGGGTGTACCCGTTCCTGTGGATGGCCTCGGCCTCACTCAAGTCCTCGGCCGAGATCTTCGGAGGCGGCCTCGGACTGATCCCGGAGTCCTTCCAGTGGGAGAACTACGCCCGCGCGTGGGAGGACGGAAACTTCAAGGTCTACCTGCTCAACACCGTGATCGTCACGGTCGCGACGGTCGTGATCGTCGTCGTCCGGTGCGCGCTCGCCGGCTACGTGCTCGGCCGGTACCGGTTCCCCGGCTCCCGCCTCGTCATCGGCATCCTGGTGGCGACCCTGTTCGTGCCGACGGGCTACACGATCATCCCGATCGTCAAGCTGTCGCTCGAGCTCGGGCTGCTCGACCAGCACGGCGGGATGATCCTCGCGCTGGCCGGGGGTTCCAACGTGGCGTCGATCCTCATCTACGCGGGGTACTTCCGCGGTCTGCCGAACGAGCTCGAGGAGGCCGCGATCGTCGACGGCGCGGGCTTCGTCCGCACCTTCGCCCGGATCATGCTCCCGCTGTCGATGCCGGTCACCGCCACCGTCGCCATCCTCACGTTCCTGTTCACCTGGAACGCGTTCTTCCTGCCGCTGGTGTTCTCGTTCAGCAACCCGGCGCTGCGCACCGTCAGCGTCGGCATGCAGGCCTTCGTGGGCGAGAACTCCACCGACTGGCCTGGGATGGCCGCCGCCGGCGTCATCTCCATGGTGCCGATCGTCGCGCTGTACGCCTTCATGCAGCGGTACTTCGTCGAAGGCATCGCCGGCGCCGTCAAGTCCTGATCACGACACGACCCTGTCCCGTCACTCAACGAGGAGAACACCATGACCCGCATCAACCGCCGCGCCTTCATGGGCGGTGTCGGACTGGCCGGGCTCGCCGGCGTGCTCGCCGCCTGCGGCGAGAGCGCGCCGCCCAGCACCGGTGGCGGAGCGGCCGTCGACGGCGGCGCCACCGGCGGCTCCGGCGGCACGCTCCGCTGGTGGCACCACTTCGGCGGTCTGCAGGACCTGCACGAGGAGTGGGCCGCCACGTACGGTCCCGAGCTCGGCGTCGACATCGAGATCACGTACAACGAGCCGAGCAAGGCGATCGAGGCGCTGCAGCTGGCGAACCAGAGCAACCAGCTGCCCGACATCTACACCCCGCTGATCGGGCTGCCGCTGCCCGCGCTCGTCGAGGCCGGCTGGATCCACGAGATCACGCTGTCCCAGGAGGCGATGTCGCGGCTGCCCGAGGGCTCGTTCGTCGAGGGTCTGACGATGCTCGACGGCAAGGTCTACGGCCTCCCGACCTTCAGCAGCAAGCAGTACGTCGGCCTCGTCTGGTACAACGCGCGCATCGCCGAGCAGGTCGGCTTCGAGCCGCCGAAGAGCTACGACGACCTGCTCGCCGCGCTCAAGGCGGTCGCCGACGACGGCACGTACGCCCCGATGACGATGGCGCTGGGCGCCGTCGGCCGCATGCGGGAGCAGATCGACGACATGGCGCAGGCGGCCGGCTTCCCCGGCTACCAGGGCCTGCGGTACGACACCGGCGAGTACGAGTACCACCACGACGGCTACCTGGCGGCGATCGAGCTCTACAAGGAGATCGCCGACCGCGGGTACCTGCTCCCGGGCACCAACGGGTTCCAGATCCCCGACGCGCGCGGCCGCTGGGCGGCCGGGGAGATCGCCTTCCACATGGACGGCCCGTACTCGCCGGGCGCGGTGCGAGCCCTCAACCCCGACATGCTGCCCGACATGGCGGTCGCGGGGATGATGACGCCCAACGGCGAGGAGGTCGTGGCGACGCGTGGCGCGCGCTACGCGGACTGGGTGCTCGGTGGCACCAGCGAGCTCGCCGAGCAGGCGAGCCAGCTGCTCGAGACGTTCCTGCAGGAGGACTACCAGCGCGCGCTCGCGGCGGGCATGGACCAGCCTCCGATCCGCACCGACGTCGTGGCCGACGCCGATGTCATCGAGCCCTACGCGTGGCTCGTCGAGGAGTTCGACAAGCGGGTGTTCCGTGCGCCGCAGGCGCTCGTGCGCAACGTCGAGGTCGCCAAGGTGCAGGCCAAGCAGACCCCGGTCTCGCCCGAGCTCGGCAACGTCATCCAGGGCTACGTGGGCGGCGAGATCAGCGACCTCCGCGCCGAGCTCGTCAAGCTCAGCGACGCGCACTCGAAGGCGCTGGACGAGGCCATCGAGGCCGCGGTCGCCGAGGGCGCCGAGGTGAGCCGGTCGGACTGGGAGTTCCCCGACTGGCAGCGCGGCACCGACTACACGTACTGACGGAGACGAGAGGCGAAGGACATCGGATGGGCACCTTTCCCAGTGAGCGCACGGCGGTCGTGAGCGGCGCCGGCTCGCAGCGAGGCATCGGGCGAGCGGCGGCGGTACGACTGGCGCGCGAGGGCTGGTCGCTCGGTCTGCTCGACATCGACGGCGGCGCGGTCGCCGACCTGGCCGCCAACCTCGGCGCCGAGCACGGCGTGCGGGCGGTCGGCGTCGGCGTCGACGTCGTCGACCGGGTCGCCGTCCGTGCGGCGATCGACGAGCTCGAGCGACAGCTGCCGCCGATCGTCGCGCTGGCGAACGTCGCCGGCGTCAGCTCGCCGGTGCCGTACCTCGAGCTGCCCGACGACGAGTGGGAGCGCGTGCTGCGGATCAACCTGGACGGTGTCCACCACGTGACGAGGCGGGTCGCGGAGTCGATGGTGCGCCACGGCATCGGTCGGATCGTCTCGATCTCGTCGGTGTCCGCCCAGCGCGGCGGCGGGACGTACTCCAAGACCCCGTACTCGGTCGCGAAGGCCGGTGTCATCGGGCTGACCCGTTCGCTCGCGCGCGAGCTCGGGCCGCACGGCGTCACCGTCAACGCGATCGCTCCCGGGCCGATCGACACCGACATCATGGGCGGGACCCTGACCGAGGAGCGCAAGGCCGCGATGGTGGCCGACCTGCTCGTCGGGCGCGTGGGCACGGTCGAGGACATCGCGGCGGCGATCAGCTTCCTCGTCGACGAGGAGTCCGGTTACATCACCGGCCACACCCTCAACGTCGACGGCGGGATGTACATGCACTGATCGCCGCACCTGCACCGACGGGACGCCTTCCACACGCACGAGCCCGTCGGGGCGACGCCTCGGCGACGCCCGACGCCCCCGCTGCCGCCACCGGTCACGACGACCGACCGCGGCGGCGGGGGCGTCGTCGTGTCCGGTCGGCGGAGAAACCCTTGACACGTCAACCTTGCCTCGCCACTATGGCTGCTGGGTTTACGACGATGTAAAACACCAGGCAGACGGTTTACAACGTCGTAGGTCCAGCCAGACCGCCCGTCGTTGGGTGTCTCCTCACGGGTGGTGAGTCTCGAAGGAGAGGACCAGAAGTGGGAGCAATCGCCATACGCCGTCCTCGGCGCTGGGGCAGACGCCTCGGTGCCGCGGCGCTGGGCGCGAGCCTCGCGGTCGCCGGTCTCACAGCGTTGCCCGCGCACGCGGACACGCCGTGGCTGGTGATCGATGAGAACAACTTCGCGCACTTCCGCATCCCGGTCAGCGAGGTGGAGGCCGCCGTCGGCCAGGACGTCTCGCAGATCGTGGCGGAGGGCAACTTCGGCCCCTCGGCCAACTGGGCGGAGTTCGGGCTGTCGATCCAGGGTGACCTGGCCACCGGCATCCTCGGCCCGCTCAGCCCGGGTCACTACTACTACCAGGTGACCGCCGACGACCACCTGACCGTCAAGGACCCGACCAACCCGACGTCGGTCGCGTCCGAGCCGGAGTGGAGCACCTTCTTCATCGACGGCGAGGGCGCGGAGCACATGGCCGACGCGCCGGAGGAGCACCGGGGCGAGGTCTCCGAGCTCACCTACCGCAGCTCGGTCGCCGGCGAGGACCGCACCGCGCTCGTGTGGACCCCGCCGGGCTACGACGCCGACCGCGACGAGCCCTACCCGGTGCTGTACCTGCAGCACGGTGGCGGCCAGTCCTACCGCGACTGGGTCGAGGTCGGCCGCGCCGCGCAGATCCTGGACAACCTGCTCGCGCAGGGCCGCATCCAGGAGATGGTCGTCGTGATGGGCAACGGCAACGTGTCCAGCTTCGCCGACGAGCTGCTCCGCAACATCACCCGCGCCGCCGAGCGCGAGTACAACATCTCCAGCGACCCGAGCCAGCGCGCGCTGGCCGGCCTGTCGATGGGTGGTGGGCAGACGTTCGACGTCCTGGCCAGCGATCCCGGAGAGTTCGCGAGCATCGGGGTCTTCGGCTCCGGGAGCTTCCTCGGTGCTGTCGACCGACTGATCGAGTCCGGTCAGTCGATCGAGGAGATCAACGCCGTCACGGACCTCGTACGGATCTATGTCGGCAACCCGACGGACCACGCGTACAACGCCACGTACGAGGCCCTCCACAAGCTCGACGAGGTCGGGCTGCGCTACCAGTTCGACGGCGCCAAGCCCGACCGCGGCCACAACTGGGACGCCTGGCAGGAGGACCTCACCGACTTCCTGCAGCGGCTCTTCCAGGACCCGCCGTTCCTCGGCATGAGCCCCGGGCACTCGGCGATCGACGAGCCGTTCACGACGCCGCCGTCGGGCACCACCCCGACCCCGTGGGTGAGCGAGGACGGGTTCGTCACGTTCGAGACGCCGACGGACTTCGCCGACGCCGAGCACGTGACGGTGTGGGCGAACTGGGGCCCGAGCCACCTGTGGCTGCGGGTCGAGCTGTCGAAGGTGGGCGACCGCTGGCGCGGCACCGTCGGACCGCTGCCCGCCGGGTGGTACCACTACCGGTTCATCGTCGACATGGAGTCCCGCAAGGACACCGGCAACCCCACGTCGGTGACCTCCGAGCCGAGCTGGAGCCAGTTCCTGGTGCCCGGCCCGGACGCGCGGGTCGTCACGCCGGTCCCCGAGGCCGAGCGCGGCGCCGTCACCGAGATGACGTACCCGAGCATCACCGGCGAGGACCGCACGGCGCTCGTGTGGACGCCGTCGGACTACGACCCCGACAGGGAGGAGCCGTACCCGGTGTTCTTCCTGCAGCACGGCGGTGGCCAGTCCTACACCGACTGGGTCGAGATGGGGCACGCCCCCGAGATCCTCGACAACCACTACCGCGACGGGAACCTCGAGCCGATGGTGGTGGTGATGGCCAACGGCAACGTGCCGAACTTCACCACCGAGCTGTTCGAGAACATCGTCCCGACGGCGGAGGCCACCTACAACATCTCCAGCGATCCGCAGGACCGGGCGCTCGCTGGGCTGTCGATGGGCGGCGGCCACACGCTGACGGTCTGGCGCACCAACCCGGGTGCGTTCGGCTACATCGGGGTGTTCTCGGCCGGCTACACCGGGACCGACCTCGACGTCGAGGCACTCAACGCCGGCACGCGGCTGATGCGGGTGTACCACGGCAACATCAGCGACTTCACCTACAGCGGTGTCGTGCAGATGCTCGCCAACTTCGACCGTCTCGGCATCGAGTACGAGTTCGACGGCTGGTACGAGGGCCCGCACGGCTGGGACAGCTGGGTGCACGCGCTCACCGACTTCGCACCGCGGCTGTTCCGTGACAGCACCGCCGACGACTCCGAGGGCATCCCGGTGGAGGCGACGGTGCCGGAGGCCGCCGACGGCTTCCTGGTGCTGACGGTGGCCGACGTCGGCGACGGCGTCGTCCTCGACGACGCCCGCAACGCCGGCGACCGGCTGGTCCTCGGGGGTGCGCTGCCGGAGATCACGGTGACGGACTCCCGCAACGAGCAGCAGGCGGGCGACAGCGGCTGGGCCGTCTCCGGCCAGGCGACGGAGCTCACCGGGCCGAGCCGGCTCAACGCCGGTTACCTCGGCTGGACGCCCGAGCTCCTCGAGGAGCGGCCGGGCGTGTGGGCCGGCGACCCCGTGAGCACGGTGCTCAGCGGCGGCGCCGGGCTGGCCGCGCCGCAGCGGCTCGTCGAGGCCGACTCCGAAGGTAGGTTCGGCTCGACGACCGCCTCCGCCGCGCTGCGGCTCGAGGCTCCGGTCGACACCGCGCCGGGCACCTACACCGGGGCCGTGACGGTCTCGCTGTTCCCGGTCGACTGACCGGACGCGGTGCGAGGCACCGCAGCCCGTGGTGCGGCCGGCGCGTCCGGCCGCACCACGGGCCCGTCCTCGAACGGAGTGGAGCATCAGTGACGATCCGACCCTCGCAGCGGGCCCTGCGCGTGCCGCTGGCCGCCGGGCTGGTCGGTGGGCGGGCCGTCCCGCCCGCC
>JAJUII010000047.1 GCA_029265505.1 Aeromicrobium choanae | reverse complement strand
CGAGTCGTTGCCCTGGACGTCGATCGTGATCGGGGTGGCCGAGTCGGTGGCCGCAGTGTCGGCCCCCGCGGTGGGGAGCGGCGGGTCGGGAAGCGAGACGAGCACCGCCACGTGATCACCCAGACTCGTTCCGGCTGTGGAACTGGTCCTTCCTCCAGCCACCTCGGCGGTCAGATCGAAGGTGAGCGAGGTGATGCCTTCGCCACTCACCTGGAGGCTTCCACAACCGGCCGTCCCGTCGGTGTCGGAGCTCCGGGCATCGCACGCGGGCGCCGGACGGGTCGACGCGGACTGGAACTTCTTCCCGTTCACCACCTGGAGGTTGGTCGCGCCTGAAGCCACCGAGATCGTGGCATCCGCGGGCGCGGACAGGGTCCCAGAGATGCCGAAGTAGGCCTGCGTGCCGATGCCGCCAGAACCGCCGATGCCCATGATGGCCAGCGTGGGGTTGTCGATGGGCTTGCTGAACGTCAAGGTCAGCGTTCCTCGATTGCCACAGGTGACACGCTCGTTGGTGTTGCCCGAGCCGCGGCAACCGGTCATCGACGTAAGGAACCCGACGATCTGGGTTCCGGTCGGGATGTTCGGGGTGAACATCGTGCTCGTCGCGTTCTTCGAATTGGCTCCGCCGAACGACACGATCCCGTTTCCGGCCCCATCTCCGGGCGAAGCGACGGTGTTACCGGTCGCGGTGTACGTCAGCGTCACGTCTTCGGCTCGGGCCCCTGTCGTCGCGTCACCCGTCGCCTGGGTGAACGTCTGCGTGTAGACACCACCGGAGTAGGTCATGGAGCCGAACCGGTCCGCGTGGGCGGCGGTGGTCGGTAGTACGGCCAACAGGCCGGTCAACAGCAACAGCGTCATTCCGAAGCGCACGGCGCGGGACCGCGCCGTGGGCAGGACGAGGTTCGTCTTGTTCCCGAGATACATGCCTGATCTTTCGACTCGTGCGTAGGTGGCGCGAATCGCGCCCACCATGGGACGAGCCGGCGCCATTGCCATGACGCGACTGTGCCGGAGAGCACACTCACGGGCCCCGTGCCCGTTCGACGCTCCGCGGAGTCAACCGCGCCCAGGTGAGACTACAGCAGCGTCGACCCCAGCCGGAGCGGAATCGCGGCCGTTGGGCCCGAGATCACCTGCTCAGGGCGCCAGACCGACGTACTTGGTCTCGAGGTACTCCTCGATGCCCTCGTCGCCGCCCTCGCGCCCGAAGCCGGACGCCTTCAGACCGCCGAACGGTGCGGCGGGGTTCGAGACGACGCCCTGGTTGATGCCGACCATGCCGGTCTCGAGACGCTCGTAGGCGCGGATGGCACGCGCGTAGCTCTCGGTGAAGGCGTACGACACGAGCCCGTACTCGGTGTCGTTGGCCATCTCGAACGCCTCGTCCTCGGTGCGGAAGGTGAAGATCGGCGCGACCGGGCCGAAGATCTCCTCGCGCCACACGCGGGCCTCTCGCGGCACGTTCGTCAGCACGGTCGGCGGGTAGAAGTAGCCCGGACCGTCCGGGACTTCCCCCCCGGTGAGCACGGTCGCGCCGTGCTGCTTGGCGTCCTCGACCAACTCGGCCACCTTGTCACGCTGCTTGGCCTCCACGAGAGGGCCGACCTCCGCCCGCGCCATCCGCTCGGCGAACCGCGTGGAGAACTCCTCGGCCAGGGACTCGTGGACGATGAACCGGTTGGCGGCGGTGCAGGCCTCGCCGATGTTGCGCATCTTGGCGAGCATCGCCCCGTCGACCGCCTTGTCGAGGTCGGCGTCGTCGAAGACCACGAACGGGGCGTTGCCACCGAGCTCCATCGACACCCGGAGCACGCCCTCGGCCGACTGCTCGATGAGGGTGCGTCCGACCTCGGTGGACCCGGTGAAGGTCAGTTTGCGCAGGCGCGGATCGCGGATGATGGGTTCCATCACCTCGCCGGTGTGCGTCGTGGTCACGACGTTCAGCACACCGTCCGGCAGGCCGGCCTCCTGCAGGATCTCGGTCAGGCTCAGCATCGACAGCGGGGTCAGCGCCGCAGGCTTGACCACCATCGTGCAACCGGCGGCGATGGCCGGCCCGATCTTGCGGGTTCCCATCGCGAGCGGGAAGTTCCAGGGGGTGATCATCAGGCACGGGCCGACGGGTTGCTTGAGCGTCACCAGGCGGGTGGCCCCGTTCGGAGCGATCGCGTAGCGGCCGGTGATCCGCACGGCCTCCTCGGCGAACCAACGGAAGAACTCCGCGCCATAGGCGATCTCAGCCTTCGACTCGCTGACCGGCTTGCCCATCTCGGCGGTCATCTGCTCGGCGAGCTCGTCGGTGCGCTCGGTGATCAGCTCGTAGGCCCGGCGGAGGATCTCACCACGGTCGCGAGGCGCCGTGCGGGCCCATGCGGCCTGGGCGTCCACGGCGGCGTCCAGGGCCGCCGCCCCGTCGGCGACGGACGCGTCGGCGACCGTCGCGAGAGTCTCCCCCGTGGCCGGGTTCTCGACGTCGAAGGTCGCACCGCCCTCGGCGTCGCGCCACTGCCCTGCGATGAAGAGTTGGTTCGCCATGGGTCGAACCTACTACTTTCACCGCGAGTGCAGATTGTTCGCCGGCCGAGCGGTCGCGGGAATACCCCGCATCCCGGCACCGTTCTGCTTAGTTGAAAGTTTAATCACCTAGTGAGAGACTGGATCCATGAGCACCATGCAGTTCGGCATCTTCACCGTCGGCGACGTCACGACCGACCCGACGACCGGGAGGACGCCCACCGAGCACGAGCGGATCAAGGCGACGGTCGAGATCGCCAGGAAGGCCGAGGAGGTCGGACTGGACGTGTTCGCCACCGGAGAGCACCACAACCCTCCGTTCATCCCCTCGAGCCCGACGACGACGCTGGCCTACATCGGCGCCCAGACCGAGCGGATCATCCTGTCGACCTCGACGACCCTCATCACCACCAACGACCCGGTGAAGATCGCCGAGGACTACGCCACGCTCCAGCACCTCGTCGACGGGCGCATGGATCTCATGCTCGGCCGCGGGAACACCGCACCCGTCTATCCCTGGTTCGGCAAGGACATCACCAAGGCGGTCGAGCTGACCATCGAGAACTACCAGTTGCTGCGCAAGCTCTGGTCCGAGCCGGTCGTCGACTGGGAGGGCAAGTTCCGCACCCCCCTGCAGGGGTACACCTCGACTCCCGCGCCGCTGGACGGCGTGGCCCCGTTCGTGTGGCACGGCTCGATCCGCACCCCCGAGGTGGCCGAGCTCGCCGCGTACTACGGCGACGGCTACTTCGCGAACAACATCTTCTGGCCGAAGGAGCACTACATCCGGCTCATCAACTTCTACCGCCAGCGCTACGCCCATTACGGACACGGCACCCCCGAGCAGGCGATCGTCGGGCTGGGCGGTCAGTTCTTCATGCGCAGGAACAGCCAGGACGCGGTGAACGAGTTCCGTCCCTACTTCGACAACGCCCCGGTCTACGGCCACGGTCCGAGCCTGGAGGACTTCACCGCCCAGACCCCGCTCACGGTCGGCAGCCCCCAGCAGGTGCTCGAGCGCACGCTGGAGTTCGCCGACTACTTCGGCGACTACCAACGCCAGCTGTTCCTCGTCGACCACGCCGGCCTGCCGCTCAAGACCGTGCTCGAGCAACTCGACCTGCTCGGCGAGATCCTGCCGACCATGCGCGCCGAATTCGACGCTCGCCGCCCGGCCGGCGTTCCCGACGCGCCCACCCACGCGGCCCGTGTCGCGGCGAAGGCCGCGGCGGAGAACGAGGAGGTCCCCGCATGACCCGCATCGTGGCCCTGGCCGCCGGGCTCGGCGAGCCGTCCACCACCCGCATGCTCGCCGACCGGATCGCCGCCGCCGCGGCAGCGGCCGTCGGGCAGCCGGCGAGCGTCGAGGTGGTCAACCTGCGCGAGTTCGCACACGAGATCACCGACGCGGCCCTGGCCGGCTTCGCCGCGCCCCGGCTCCACCACGTCTACGACCTGGTGGGCGAGGCCGCTCTCATCGTCGTCGTCCCGACGTTCAAGGCGTCCTACCCCGGCCTGTTCAAGTCGTTCATCGACGCCATGGAGGAGGACGCCCTGATCGGCAAGGTCGTGCTGCTCGCGGCGACCGGCGGCACCGCTCGCCACTCGCTCGTGATCGACTTCGCGCTGCGGCCGCTGTTCGCCCACCTGCAGAGCGTCGTCGTCCCGACCGGCGTCTTCGCCAGCCCGCACGACTGGGGCAGCGCGGGCGAGTCGGCCCTGCAGAGCAGGATCGAGCGCGCCGCGCGGGAGCTGGCGAGTCTGCTCGCCGGTGACGGCTCCGGTCGCGGACCGGACGACGAGATCGACCTGTTCAGCGACACGATGCTGTCGATCAGTCGACCCGACTGAGCCCCCGACCCCGCGCACGCGAGATCCGCGTCGAGACCGAGGACGTTCGCCCCGATTGGGCTCCGGTGGCCCGGTGCCGTAAACTCTCCGGCGGTGGCGTGTCCGAGCGGCCTAAGGAGCACGCCTCGAAAGCGTGTGTGGGTTCACGCCCACCGTGGGTTCAAATCCCACCGCCACCGCCAGCGTGACCGGAGCCCCCGTCGAGCATCAGCTCGGCGGGGGTTCCGCGTTCGTCGGGTCAGAGCTCGGCCAGACCGGGCGCGACCTGCTCGGCGAACCTCTCGACCCAGCCGACGGGGTCGGGGCCGTGCGGCGAGACGGAGACCGACTCGATGCCCAGCTCGGCGTACTCGGCCATGGTCCCCAAGAACCTATCGGGATCCTTCGCCGCGTCACCGGGTCCCTGCAGGGTCCGGCGGATCTCCGCGGGGTCGCGGCCGACGTCGCCGCAGTGGCGGTCGAGGACCTCCAACTTGTGCCGCACGGTGTCGATCCCGGCGGGGAAGAGGTTACAGGCGTCTGCATACTCGGCGACGAGGCGCAGCGTCTTGCGCTCGCCCATGCCCCCGATGAGGATCGGGACGCGCTCCTGGATCGGCCGGGGTCGGCAGAGGGTCTCGACCAGCCGGTAGTGACGCCCCTCGTACGGGCCGTCCTCGTCGCTCCACATCTGCCGGCAGATCTGCACGGTCTCCTCCAGCCGCTCGAACCGCTCGCCGAGCGGCGGGAAGGGCACCCCGAGCGCGCGATGCTCGCGCTCGTACCAGGCCGCACCGAGGCCGAGCACCGCCCGCCCGCCGGAAAGCACGTCCAGCGTGGTCACGATCTTCGCCAGCAGGCCCGGATGCCGGTACGTGACGCCCGTGACGAGCAGCCCGAGCGTGACCCGCTCGGTCAGGCCCGCCAGGTATCCCAGGGCGGTGTAGCCCTCGAGCATCGGCTCCTCGGCCCGACCCACCTGCTCCATCTGGAACCAGTGGTCCATCAGGGTGACCCCGGTGGCGCCGGCCTCCTCGGCGAGGCGGGCGGTCCGGGCGAGCGTCGGCGCGATCGACTCGGGCTCGCCGGGGATGGTGAAGCTGTAGACGTGGATCGTGAACTGCATCACTTCAGCGTAGGTCCGGTTCGCACCGTTCGCCCGGTGCCGGGCGTCGCTAGGTTGGATGCGTGAACTCGCGCCGCCTGCTGCTCGTCAACGGACCGAATCTCAACCTGCTGGGGACCCGCGAGCCGGAGATCTACGGTCACGAGACCCTCGCCGACGTCGAGCGGCTCGTCACCGAGACCGCGGCCGCCCACAGCTACGAGGTCCGGGCGATCCAGAGCAACCACGAGGGACTGCTGCTCGACACGATCCACGAATCGCGCCTCGACTGCGCCGGGATCGTGATCAACCCCGGGGGCCTGACGCACACCTCCGTCGTCCTGCGGGACGCGTTGAGCGGCGTGGGGCTTCCGGTGGCCGAGGTGCACATCTCCGACGTCATGCAGCGCGAGCCGTTCCGCCACCACTCGTACGTGGCGGACGTGGCGATCGTGCACGTGATCGGCGAGGGCGTCGCCGGCTACCGCACCGCCACCGAGCGACTCATCGCGGCGATCGAAGGCGCCTGAACGTCACGGCAGGTCGATCGAGGGCACGCAGACGGTGACCTCGCGCTTGACCCGCGTCTTCGTGGGCGCCTTCTTCAGCCCGCTGTAGTTCGGGCCGATGAGGACCGAGATCCCGTCCTCGGTGGCGAAGTCGGCCTCGACCATCTGGACCTTGCCCTTGAACTGACGGGCGACGAGCCGGACCCGCGGGTCCTGGGGGTCGTCGGTGAGCACCGCGACGTTCCTCGGCGACAGCTCACCGGGGTTGTTCTGCGCCACGCCCCCGAGGAAGCCGCGACGCTCGAGGTTGATCTTCACCCGGTTCGCCAGGCCCGCCCGCTTGCTGGCGTTGTAGACGTGGACCATGAGCAGGTTGCTCGACAGCACCTCGCCCTCGGCGATGGCGCGCACCTCGCAGGTCGGTTCGTCGTCGGTCGCCTCCGGTCCGCTGAAGGCCAAGCCGATGCCGACGGCCGTTCCGGCCACGAAGACGATCGCGGCCCCGAGGATCACGAGTCCCTGAACGAGGCGTCCCATCACTGCTTTCCGATCGAGTAGACACGGGCGTGCATCATCGTGCGCTGCTGGAGAGCCGCCCGCAGGGCGCGATGCAGCCCGTCCTCGAGGAACATCTCACCTCGCCACACGACGACGTGCGCGAACAGGTCGCCGAAGTAGGTGGAGTCGGTGTCGAGGAGCGTCTCCAGGTCGAGTGTGGTCTTCGTCGTGGTGAGGTCGTCGAGCCGCACCTGCGTCGGCGCGATGGCGGCCCAGTCGTCCTGGGTCAGTCCATGGTCCGGGTACGGCCGCCCGTCCCCCACGCGGCGAAAGATCACCCCGTCAGTCTAGAGGCCGGTCCGAGCGGCTCCGCCGACCTCGAGCTCGCGCGGGTCTAGCCTTGGCCCATGACGCAGAGCGATCCCGCGCCCGAGGAGGTCGTCGAGGCCGAGCGCGCCGCGGCCGAGGCCAAGGCCGCCGCCGAGGAGGCTCAGCGCCGCGCAGAGGAGCTCGCCGCCGCGGCCCAGGCCGCGCGGCGCGACGCCGAGGAGTCCGCGGCGGACGAGCGGACGAACGACGATCCGACGGCTCCGGACGATGACGAGAGCATCGCGGCCATCCGCGCCGGCTATGCCTTCGACGGGCCGGCGCTCGAGATCGGCGCCCTCGTCGTGGACGGCCGGGCCAGGCCCGACGTCCCGGTGCGGATCCCGTTCGGCATGCTGAATCGTCACGGCCTGATCGCCGGCGCGACCGGCACCGGCAAGACCAAGACCCTGCAGGTGCTCGCCGAGCAGGTCGCCGCCGGCGGCGTCCCGGTGTTCGCCGCGGACATCAAGGGCGACCTGTCCGGCATCGCGACACCGGGCGAGTCGAGCGACAAGCTCCTCGAGCGCACGCGCGGCATCGGGCAGGACTGGCGTCCGACCGCTTCGACGACCGAGTTCTACTGCCTGGGCGGTCTCGGCACCGGGGTGCCGATCCGCGCGACGATCGAGGCGTTCGGACCGACCCTGCTGTCGAAGGTGCTCGAGCTCAACGCGACGCAGGAGTCTTCACTGGCTCTGGTCTTCCACTACGCGCGCAAGTCGGGCCTGCGGCTCGTCACCGTGGACGACCTGCGCGCCGTCGTCGCCTTCCTCGACAGCGATGAGGGCAAGCCGGAGCTCAAGGCGATCGGCGGTCTGTCGAGCGCGACCGTCGGCGTCATCCTGCGCAAGCTCGTCGCCTTCGCGGACTCGGGCGCGGACGTGTTCTTCGGCGAGCCGGCGTTCGATGTGACGGACGTGCTGCGGACCGACGACGACGGCGCCGGAATCGTCTCCCTGCTCGAGGTCCCGGGGGTCCAGGACCGCCCCGAGCTGTTCTCGACCTTCCTCATGTACCTGCTGCGCGAGCTGTTCTCGACGCTCCCGGAGGTCGGCGACACCGACAAGCCCAAGCTCGTCTTCTTCTTCGACGAGGCGCACCTGTTGTTCCGGGACGCCTCGAAGGAGTTCTTGGAGATCGTCGTGCAGACCGTCCGGCTCATCCGCAGCAAGGGCGTCGGCGTCTTCTTCGTCACGCAGACCCCCAAGGACGTCCCCGACGACGTGCTGGCCCAGCTCGGCTCGCGGATCCAGCACCAGTTGCGGGCGCACACGCCGCAGGACGCGAAGGCTCTCCGCGCCACGGTGTCGACCTACCCCCACTCCCACTACGACCTCGAAGAGGTGCTGACCCAGCTCGCCACGGGCGAGGCCATCGTGACCGTGATGAACGACAAGGGCGCGCCCTCACCGGTCGCCTGGACGCGGGTGCGGGCGCCGCAGGGGTCGATGGACCCCACCCCGGCCGAGACGATCGCCGCCACGGTCGAGACCTCGCCACTGGGCGCGAAGTACGCCGCCGTCGAGACCACCGACGGGGCCGCGAGCGTGCTGGCCGAGCGGTCGCGGGCCGCCGCGGCCGAGGCGTCTGCCGCGGCCGAGCGAGACCGCACCGCCCGTGAGGCCGAGCGGCTCGAGAGGCAGGCCCCGAAGACGTCGACCTCGTCGACCGGGCGTCGGCGCTCCACGCGGATGTCGCCCGTCGAGCGGGCGATCGGCGAGGCGAGCCGCACCGCCGCCCGCGAGATCGTCAAGGCGATCTTCAAGAAGAGGAGGTGACCGTCCCGGCCCCGGCCGAGGATGTGCCGGGGCCGCCCTGCGTGGCCGAGCGCCTCACGTTCGCCGCCGGCCTCGGCGGACGACCGCCGCGTGCCGACGTCCGCGACGACCGCTGAGAAATGTGAGGACCCCTCGCGCACCCGACAGGGATCACTGACCCTTGCTGCATTCCTGCCCTGGGGGAGTTGGGTGATGTGCCGCCACGCGAGGGGCTGGCCCCCACTATACGGAGGCGTGCCCAGCGACGGCGACCGACCTGCACAGGATCTTCACACGTCGTCCCCACGATCCCACCGCGCGCACTCCTAGGTTGGGGACATGAGCACACGTCGCATCCTCGTCGTCGAGGACGAGCCCACGATCGGCGACGCCGTCGCCGATCGCCTCAGCGTCGAGGGCTACGACGTCTCCCGGGCCTGGGACGGTCCCGGCGCGGTCGAGCTCTTCACCACGACCGAGCCGGACGTGGTGGTCCTGGACGTGATGCTTCCGGGCTTCGACGGGCACGAGGTGTGCCGTCGGATCCAGGCCGTCCGCCCGGTCCCGGTCCTCATGCTCACCGCCCGCGACGACGAGGCCGACATCGTGGTCGGTCTGGGCGTCGGCGCCGACGACTACCTGACCAAGCCCTTCCGGATGCGCGAGCTCGTCGCCCGGGTCGCAGCGCTGCTGCGGCGGGTCGAGCGCGCCGAGGAGCTTGCCGCGAGTGGTGACGACTCGGTCCGAGACTGGCCGGGCCTGCGGATCGATCTCGGCGCCCGCCGCACGTGGGTGGACGACGCCGAGGTCCATCTGACGCCGACGGAGTTCGAGCTGCTGGCGTACCTGTCGGAGTCCCCCGGGACCGTGCTCACCCGTGAGCGACTGTTGGCCCGGGTGTGGGGCTGGGGGGAGGGCGGCGCGACGCGCACCGTCGACAGTCACGTGAAGGCACTGCGCGCCAAGATCGGCGCGAGCCGGGTCCGAACGGTCCACGGCGTGGGCTATGCGCTCGAGGTCGGGAGAGACCGATGACCGGACCGCTCGACCCGATCCGCTCGGTCAAGTTCAAGCTCGGGCTGCTCGTCGCGATGAGCGTCTCGGTGGCTGCGCTCGTGGGCAGCATCGGCTGGGGCGGCGGGGTGCCGATCTGGCTCGCCCTTCCCGTCACGGTGACGCTCGCGCTCGCCGTGACACAACTCCTCGCCTCCGGGATGACCTCCCCGCTGCGACAGATGACCGCCGCCGCCACGCGGATGGCCGGCGGCGACCACGGCGTCCGGGTGACCGCGACATCACGCGACGAGATCGGGGATCTCGCCCGCGCGTTCAACCGGATGGCCGAGGAGCTCGAGCACGTCGATCGTCTGCGGCGTGACCTGGTGGCGAACGTCAGCCACGAGCTGCGGACCCCGCTGACGGCACTGCGCGCCCTGCTGGAGAATCTGGCCGACGGGGTGAGCCGCGCGGAGCCGGCCGCACTCGAGACGGCCCTGCAGCAGGCGGAACGGCTGTCGGACCTCGTGGAGGACCTGCTGGACCTGTCGCGGATCGACGCGGGAGCCGCCCCTCTCGAGGTCGCGTCCCTCGCGGTGCGCGATCTGCTGGAGTCGGCCGCCGCCGAGTTCGGCTACAGCGACCGCGAGGTGACGGTACGGGTCGAGGCACCCGACGACCTGCGCGTGTCGGCCGATCCCGCCCGGCTGCGCCAGCTCGTCGCGAATCTCCTCGACAACGCGGTCCGCCACTCGCCTCCGCTCGAGACGGTGACCGTGCGAGCGACCGGGTCCGAGGAGCGATGGATTCTGGAGGTGCTCGATCGTGGCCCCGGCGTCCCGCCGGCGGATCGGGAGCGCGCCTTCGAGCGGTTCGGCACCTTGTCGGGCACCGAAGGCGGCGGCGGCACCGGCCTCGGCCTGGCGATCGCCCGCTGGGTGACCGATCTGCACGGCGGCCGCATCGAGTTCGTGGACCCGCCGAACGACCGGGGCGCCTGTGCCCGCGTCACCCTGCCGCTCGATCCGCTGCGGACGACGGTCCCGGAGGGGCCCGAGTCCGTCACCTCGCCGCCGACTGCCGCCACGGAGACGACGCCGTCGCCCTCGGCGCCGGCGGCGTCGGTGCCGGAGGTGCCGTCGATGACGGACACGCTGTTCGGGCGCTGGTGGGTGGACCGTCAGGTGCCGGGGCGTCCCGCCCTGCTCGGCGGAGCGCTCGGAGTGGGAGCGCTCGCCGGCATCGCCCTGCCGTTCCATGCACTCGGCCTGGGTACGTTCCTGGTGCTGATGGCGGCCGGGGCGTTGCTGCTCCTGGCGACCCCGCGGCGAGGCGAGCCGTTCACCTGGGCGTCCGCCGCCCTGTGCACTGCCTTGGCGGGCACGACGATGATCCGCGATGCGGAGTGGATCGTGGTGCTCTGCCTGCTGGCCGGTGGCACGCTCGCCGTGGTGGCCCTGACCGGTGCGCGGGGTGTGCCGGCCTTCATCGCCTCGGCCGTCGCGTGGCCGCTGGCGGGACTGCGTGGCCTGCCGTGGCTGGGCCGCACGGTCCGCGTCATGACCGGGGCCGGAGGAGCGGTGTCGATCGTCCGCACCGTCCTGTGGTCGGTGGCCGGACTGCTGGGCTTCGCCTTCCTGTTCGCCTCGGCCGACGCGCTGTTCGCGTCCTGGTTCGAGGCGCTGTTGCCGGACCTGAGTCCGGGGCGCTGGACGGTGCGAGCGTTCGTGGCGATCGCGGTCACCGGGATCGCCCTGGCCGGCGCCTATCTGGCGGCCAACCCGCCCCGGGTGGACGAGCTGCGCTGGGAGCACCGTCCGGTGGCCCGACGCTTCGAGTGGCTCGTGCCGGTGCTGGTGGTCGACGCGGTGTTCGCCGCGTTCCTCACCGCCCAGGCTGCGGCGATCTTCGGTGGCCGCGACTACTTCGAGCGCACGACGGGCCTGACCTACGCCGAGTACGTCCACCAGGGCTTCGGTCAGCTGACCGTGGCGACGGCGCTCACACTGCTCGTGGTCTGGGCGGCGTCGCGCAAGGCGTCACGCGAGTCGGCATCCGACCGGCTGTGGCTCCGGATCGCGCTGGGGCTGCTGTGCGCGATGACGCTCGTCGTGGTGGCCTCCGCACTGCATCGGATGAGCCTCTACCAGGAGGCCTACGGCTTCACGCAGCTGCGACTGCTGGTGGACGTGTTCGAGGGCTGGCTGGGGCTGCTCGTGCTGGCGACGTGCGCCGCGGGAGCGACGCTGCGCGGGACCTGGATCCCGCGGTTCGGACTCGTCAGTGGCGTCGTGCTCGTACTGGGCATCGCCGCCCTCGATCCCGACGCCTGGATCGCCGACCGCAACCTCGACCGCTACGAGCAGACCGGCCGCATCGACTGGCACTTCCTCGGGCAGCTGTCCGACGACGCCGTTCCCGTCCTGCACGAGCGCCTCGGTGCCGAGCGTGAGTGCGTGCTGTCCCCCGAGCGCCCGGACCCGTCGACGTGGTGGGAGTGGAACGTGAGCCGCAGCCGCGCCCAGTCACTCGGCCTGGAGACGAGTGTCGACGCCGCCTACGGGGCCGAGTGCCCCGACCGGACGCAGGACTGACCCGGCCGCGCATCCCGATTGGCCTGCGTTGGGCTCGGCCACGTAGACTCCTCCGCGGAGGATTCGCATAGTGGCCTAGTGCGCTCGCTTGGAAAGCGGGTTGAGTGAAAGCTCTCAGGGGTTCGAATCCCCTATCCTCCGCCACCGGGACCCACCCTTCGGGGTGGGTCCCTTCGACATCGCGGGGCGATGGAAGGTTTCTCCGCCGCCGACGGTTGACTCCCACATGCGTGGCGAATACAAGGTTCCGGGCGGCAAGCTCGTCGCGGTCGACCTCGAAGTCCAGAACGGCAGGCTCGCGGACGTCAGCGTCTCGGGCGACTTCTTCCTCGAACCGGAGGAGGCGCTGTTCGACGTGAACGCGGCACTGACCGGCATGTCGGCCGAGGCGACGGTCGAGCAGCTGACCTCCGCGATCGACGGTGCCGTCGGATCGGCCTCGTTCATCGGGTTCAGTCCCGAGGCCGTCGGCATCGCCGTGCGGCGCGCGCTCGGCAAGGCGACCGGGTGGCACGACCACACCTTCGACGTCATCGGCCCGGTGACGATGGACCCGGCGATGCACGTCGCCCTGGACGAGGTGATCGCTCGTGAGGTCGGCGAGGGCACCCGCCCGCCGACGTTCCGCATCTGGGACTGGGACAGCCCCCTCGTGGTGATCGGCTCGTTCCAGAGCCATCTGAACGAGATCGACCCCGAGGGCGCCGCCAAGCACGGGATCGGCGTCGTGCGGCGCGTCTCCGGCGGCGGCGCGATGTTCATGGAGCCCGGCAACTGCATCACCTACTCGCTCGTGGTTCCCGACTCGCTCGTCGAGGGGCTGAGCTTCGAGCGCTCGTACTCGTTCCTCGACGACTGGGTCATCGAGGCTCTCGCGGAGGTCGGCGTCACGGCCCACTTCGTCCCGCTCAACGACATCGCCAGCGAGAAGGGCAAGATCGGCGGTGCGGCGCAGAAGCGGTTCGCCTCCGGCGCGGTGCTGCACCACGTGACGATGGCCTACGACATCGACGCCGACAAGATGACCGAGGTGTTGCGGATCGGGCGCGAGAAGATGAGCGACAAGGGCACCCGCTCGGCGAACAAGCGCGTCGACCCGATGCGCTCGCAGACCGGCATGACCCGCGAGGCGATCATCGAGTCCTTCCTGCAGACCTTCCGCCGCCGCTACGACACCCGCGATGCGGACTACTCCCAGGCCGAACTCGCCGAGGCCCGCCGCCTCGTCGAGACCAAGTTCGCCACCCCGGAATGGACCCACCGGGTCCCGTGACCCTCCGGGCGGTGAGCCCTCAACCCTTCGCAGACGGGGCGGTGAGGCCTCACCCGCATCGGCCGTCCATCCCGTCGCCGACTCACCGCCGCGCCCCGTGAGGGGTTCACCACTCACCGCCCCGAGCCCAGCCGGGTCGGGGTCCAGACGCCACCGCCCGAGGCCGAGGCCTCGGGCGGTGTCGTGTGGG
>JAJUII010000226.1 GCA_029265505.1 Aeromicrobium choanae | reverse complement strand
GGTCAGCTACCCGCCAGCAGCGGCTTGCGTCGCTGGACCACAGGTATCCGGCGAGGCCCATCTCGGTGCGGTTGGCGCGTTCGATCGCCTCGCGTTCGTCGTGGAAGCGGAAGATGCCGGCGACAGGCCCGAAGACCTCCTCGCATGCCAGCGCCGTGTCGTCGGGGACGTCCGCCAGCAAGGCGGGAGCAACGTAGTTGCCCTCGCTCGGCAGGTCCCTCTCGCGGGTCAGCAGCTGTGCTCCCTTGTCACGCGCCTGTCGCACGAGATCGTCGACGGCCCGGACGCGGGACTCGTCGATCACCGGGCCGAGGTTGGGGCACGGGTCGGCGAGGCCGTCGCCGATCGTCATCGCGTCGACCCGCGCGACGAGGCGCGAGACGAACTCGTCGTAGACGCCGTCCTGGACGAGGAAGCGGTTGGCAGCCACGCAGGACTGACCGGTGTTGCGGAACTTGGCGATCAGCGCACCTTCCACGGCGGCGTCGATGTCTGCGTCGTCGAACACAGTGAACGCTGCGTCGCCGCCCAGCTCCAGGAGGGGCCGCACGATGCGGGATGACGCGGACGCCATGATCTCGCGGCCGACGCCGGTCGATCCGGTGAAGGTTACAACGCGGACTGCCGAATGCTGGAGGACCTCTTGGGTGATGTCTCGGGCGGGTCCGTGCACGAGATTGACAACGCCGGCCGGCACTCCGGCGTCGGTGAGGCAGCGGATCAGCTCCGTCACTGCGAGCGGGGCCTTCTCCGAGACCCGGGCCACCACCGTGCACCCGGCGGCCAAGGCCGGCGCGAGCTTGCGTGCCTGGATCGAGCACGGGAAGTTCCACGGCGTGAGGCTGGCGACCACCCCGGTGGGTCGGCGCAGCGTCAGATGGCGTCGACCGGGGGCCTCGGAGGCGAGCACGTCGCCGTGGGGTCGGCGGGCCTGCTCGGCGAACCACCGGAAGTACTCCGCCGAGAAGCCGACCTCCGCGGTGGCTTCGGGTAGCCGCTTGCCGGCCTCGCGCGCCAAGAGCTGGGCGATTGCATCCTTGCGCTCGATCATGAGTGTGCTGGCTTCGAGCAGGATGTCGGCGCGTTGCCTCGCCGGCCGGTCCGCCCAGGAGGAGAACGCGTGCGCGGCGGCGTCGGTGGCCCGGCGAGCGTCGCTGGAGGAGCCCCAGCCCACGGTCCCGACGACGGAGCCGTCCGCGGGGCTCGTCACGTCGTAGGTGTGGTCCGGCGTCTCCCAGACCCCGTTGATGAGCAAGGTGCCTTGGTCGGTCACGGTGATTCCTTCGCGTCGATGGTCGTCGGTCAGGGCTGCAGGAGGAGGGTCGGGCGTGGCCGCCCGGCCACGTCGATGGTTGGCCAGGCGTCGTCATGCACCAGGGGCTCGGGACCGTCGGCGCCGACGAGGCAGGTTTCCTCGACTTTCCAGCCCCCGCCGCTGGGGTTCCACGCCAGCACCGAGCCCAGCGGGATGGGGTCGTCGGAGCCGGGGTGGGCGGGATACTCACGCGGCTGCCAGCCGGAGAACCCTCCCTGGTGGTGGTGATGCCACTCCACCGGGTCGAACCCGTTGTCGGCGTAACCCCGTGTTGCTGTGGTGACGACGTCGCCGATCCGGGCGTTGGGCCGCGTCGCGTCCAGGAAGCCACGCTCCACCTCGAGGAGGCGTCGGTAGGTCTCCTCCTCACCTGACCGGGGCGGGCCGAACACGACGATGCGGGTGACGCTGGCGATCAACCCGTGCCGGCGAGCGCAGCACACGAGCATTGCGCGCCGCCCGACCGGGCGCGTCGTCGGAAGCGGGTGGCGGTGCGCGCTCATCCGCTCGTCACCGGCGACCAAGAGGACGACCGGGGCCAGCGCTCGGCTGAGGAGCTCGTCCGCGAGAATGCCGGCCGCGGCGTACTCGGTCGTCGTGGCGGCGATCCGGAGCGTCGCGGCGGTCGCGGCTGCGGCGGCGTCCAGGCAGACCGTACGCAGCTGCTCCGACTGGTGGGACGTGAGCTGCCGGCGCAGTGCGGCGATCTGAGGGGCGACGTCTCGGACGTCCCGGTAGGGCCGGTCGGTGACCACGCCGGGGCCATCCGGCAGCGCTGGGTCCCGCGCGTCCCACCAGGGGGTCGTCGTCCAGTCCGCGCTGAGCCCGGCGAGCTCGGTGTCGCGCAGTCTCGGGGCCTCGATCGCGTTGGTCACCACCGTCAGGGTGGGGCTGCCGGAGCGGGCGGGCACGTCGATGACGACGTCGAAGCACGACGTGTCGAGGGTCTGCGGCACGTTGGACCTCGCCCCCAGGAGCCAGGACAGGGAGGCCGGCTCGCGCAGGACAACGGTGGACGCTTCGGCACCAGCGGCGAGGGTCCGGAGCCGGTCCAGCTTCTCCGGCAGGTCGGGTCCGACTCCGGCCGGCACCTGGTCAGCTGCCATGCCGCACCACTGTCCCGGTGACGGTCTGAGAGCCCTGCGCGACCGCGGAGTCGTCACGCACGGTCACTGCGGTCAGGGTGCCGTCAAAGCCCAG
>JAJUII010000148.1 GCA_029265505.1 Aeromicrobium choanae | reverse complement strand
GACGACGCCGTCGGCGTCCAGCGGGGCGACCGCGAGCGTCGTCGGCCCCTCGGGCGTGCGGATGCCGCGCCACACGGTGCCGTCGGGCGTGACGCGGTAGGTCGGGTCGCCCGCGCCGCGCCTGAGGTGGGCGAGCACGAGACCGGTGGGGCAGGGCCAGCCCGGCCGCCACCTCCGTGCCGCAGGACCGCTCACCACCGCAGGCTACGCGGGGGCGGCGACGCGGGAGGTCAGTCCTGGCGACCGACGGTGGAGGCGCGCACGACGAGCTCGGTCGACAGCGTCACCGCCGCGGGCACCTCGTCGCCGTCGAGCAGACCGAGCAGCAGCGTGACGGCCTGCCGCGCCATCGCGGCGACCGGGTTGACGATCGTCGTCAGCGGCGGCCTCGCCTCGGCCGCCGCGTCGACGTTGTCGAAGCCGACGACGGCGACGTCGTCCGGGACGCGGCGTCCGTGCTCGCGCAGCACCTCCATCGCCGCGACCGCCATGACGTCGGAGGCGGCGAAGACGCCGTCGAGGTCGGGGTGGGCGCGCAGCAGCTTCTCCATCGCCGCGGCGCCGCCGGCCGCCGTGAAGTCGCCGTGCACGACGGCCGCGTCGGACAGCCCGGCCGCCCGCACCTCACGTCGCCAGCCGGCGAGACGGTCGACGCCGGCGACCATGTCCGACGGCCCGGCGATCGTCGCCAGCCGGGTGCGCCCGGTCTCGACCAGGTGCCGGACGGCGAGCGCCGCCCCGTGGGCGTTGTCGACGTCGACGTAGGGCATGCCCGGCACCGGCGTGAACGGACGACCGAGGAACACGACCGGGAGACCGCTCGCCTGGGCCGCCTGCCAGAACTCGTCGCGACGGTGGTGGGAGGTGATGATCGCGCCGTCGGTGTGACCACCGCGCAGGTAGCGGTCCATCCGGTCGCGGTGCGTCGCCTGCCCCATGACCAGCACCATCTGCAGGTCGGTCTTGGCCAGCGCCGTCGCGATGCCGTGCATCGTGCCGGCGAAGAACGGGTCGGAGAACACCCGTGCGTCGGACTCGGGGATGACGACGGCGATCGAGTCCGCCTGCCTGGTCACCAGCGAGCGCGCGGCCCGGTTGGGGGAGTAGCCCAGCTCGCGGATCGCCTCCTGCACGCGACGGCGGGCGGCGTCGGACACCTTGCTGTCGGCGTTGACGACGCGCGAGACCGTCGCGCGCGAGACACCCGCGCGCGCTGCCACGTCCTCCAGTGTCGGGGCGCTGCCTCGCGAGCTCACCTGCGACGTCCTCCTCCGCTCGACCGGGACCGTAGCGCCTGCGGCGTCGCGGCGGTGACCGCGTTCATCCCTTGACCGCGCCCTGCATGATGCCGCTGACCAGCTGCCGCCCGGCGACGACGAACAGCACCAGCAGCGGGATCGTCGCGAGCGTGGCGCCGGCGAGCACCATCGAGTAGTCGATGAAGTACGCGGCCTGCAGCTGCTGCAGCGCGACCGTGAGCGTGGGGTTCTTGGCGTTGAGGACGATGAACGGCCAGAAGAAGTTCGTCCAGGTCGCCACGAAGGTGAACAGCCCGAGCATCGCCGCGGCGGGCCGTGCCGCGGGCAGCGCGACGTGCCAGAACGTGCGGATCATCGACGCGCCGTCGACCCGCGCGGCCTCGATCAGCTCGTCGGGCAGCGTGCCCCGCAGGTACTGGGTCATCCAGAAGACGCCGAACGCCGTGACCATGGCGGGCACGATGACCGCCGTCAGCTCACCGGTCCAGCCGAGCCGCGCCATGACGATGAACAGCGGCACGACGCCGAGCTGGGTGGGTACCGCCATCGTGGCGACGACGAACACGAGCAGCGGCCCGCGCCCCAGGAAGCGGAGCTTGGCGAACGCGAACCCGGCGAGCGTGGCGAACAGCACGACCGAGAGCGAGACCGTGGTCGAGACGATGATCGAGTTCAGCGTCGCGCGCCAGAAGGGCACCTGGTCGATGACGGTCGCGGCGTTGCGCAGGAAGTTGCCGCCGGGCAGCAGCGGGAACGGGGTGCGGGCGAGCACCGTCGAGTCGTGGCTGCCGATGAGGAACGACCACCACAGCGGGAACACGCTGCCGGCGAGGAACGCGCCGAGCAGCCCGTAGGTGACGAAGCCGGGTCGGTTGAGGCCGGAGCGGCGCGTCCGGGTGGCGGCGCCGGGAACGGTGGTGGTGGGGATCATCGTGTGTCCGCAATCCGTCGGGTCACGGCCAGGTTGACGAGCCCGAACGCGACGATGACCAGGAACAGCAGCCACGCCACGGCCGAGGCCCGGCCGAAGTTCGACTGGGTCCAGCCCAGCTCGTAGAGGTAGATCGTCAGGGTCTTCCACTGGCTGCCCGCGCCGCCGCGGCCGTACTGGTCGAACAGCCGTGGCTCGTCGAAGATCTGCAGGCCGCCGATCGTGGAGGTGATCGCGACGAAGATGATCGTGGGCCGCAGCATCGGCACCGTGATCGAGAAGAACTGCCGGACCCGGCCCGCGCCGTCGATCCACGCCGACTCGTAGAGGTCGCGGGGGATCGCCTGCATCGCGGCGAGGAAGATCAGCGCGTTGTAGCCGGTCCAGCGGAAGTTCACCATCGTCGCGATCGCGACGTGGCTCGCCAGCGGGTCGGAGTGCCACCGGATCGGCTCGACCCCGATCAGGCCGAGGGCGGCGTTGACCAGCCCGAACCGGTCGGCGAACAGGTTGGAGAAGATCAGCGAGACCGCGACCGGCGCGACGACGTAGGGCAGCAGCACCCCCATCCGCCAGAACGTGCGCGCTCGCAGGTTCGAGTCCAGCAGTGCCGCGAGCGTGATCGCCACCAGCACCTGCGGCACGGAGCTCAGCAGGAAGATGCTGATCGTGTTGCGCAGCGAGACCCAGAAGTCGCTGTGGCCGAGGACGAACCGGAAGTGCTCCAGCCCGACGAACTCGCCCTGGCCCATGATCTGGTCCCAATCGTGCATCGACACGTACGCCGTGTACAGCAGCGGGAACAGGCCGGTGATCGCGAACAGGACGAAGAACGGCGAGATGTAGAGGTAGGGGGACAGCTTGACGTCCCAGGTGCCCAGCCGCTGCGAGAGGCCGATCCTGCGGGGCGGCCGGTCGTCGTCGGGCCGGCGGCCCCGGGTGCGGGTGGGTGCGTCGGTCACGGTGCTCATGGGGTGCTCGCGCGTGCGCGTCGTCGACTCCCCGCCCCGGGGCCGGGCCGTGCGACCCGGCCCCGGGACGTGCTCAGGAGTCGGTCAGCCGATGGCCTCGACGTCGCTGACGAACTGCGCCCAGGAGCTCTCGGCGTCGGCGGAGCCGTCGACGTCGACGCGCGTGATCGCGTCCTGGATCGCGGTGTTGATGACGAAGTAGTTCGGGCCCTTGTAGGGCTGGAACTCGACGGCGTTGGCCCGGTCGATGAAGATCTGGCCGGTCGGCGCGTCGTTGAAGAAGGCGTTGGTCGAGTCGACGAGCGCCGGGTCCTCGTAGGCCGCGGGCTGGCTGGGGAAGGTGCCCTTGGCGAGGAACGCCTGGATCTGCTGCTCGGGCGCGGTCAGCCACTGCGCGAGCGCGATGGCCTCCTCGACGTGGTCGCCCTGGGCAGGAACGGTGAGGTAGGAGCCGCCCCAGTTGCCGCCGCCGCCGGGGACGACGTTGGCGATGTCCCAGCCCTCGACGCCGGCGGCGTTGCCCTCGATGATGCCGAGCATCCAGCCGGGGCAGAGCATGGTGGCGAACTCGTCACCCTGGAACGACTGCGCCCAGTCGGTGGACCACTGGCCCAGGTGCGCGGAGAGGCCGTCCTCGACCGAGGCCTTCAGCACCGCGTCGTAGGCGGCGCGGACCTCGGGGTTGGTGGCGGCGACGATCTCGCCCTCGGGCGTCTCGTAGGGCACCTCGATCTGGTTGGTCATGCCCTGCCAGAGCGCGCCCGCCGAGTCGTACCAGGCGGCGTCGGAAGCGGCCACGAACTCGCGGCCGGCGGCGAAGTAGGAGTCCCAGCTGTCGCCGATCCACTCGGCGAAGCCCTCGCGGTCGGAGGGGAAGCCGGCGGCCTCGACGAGGTCGGCGCGGTAGCAGATCGCCTCCGGCCCGATGTCGGTGCCGTAGCCGATGAGCTTGCCGTCGTCGGTGGTGGCCGCGTCGACCTTCCAGTCCAGCCATCGGCCCTCGACCTCGGGGGAGGAGAGGTCGGCGAACTTGTCGGGGTACTGCATGAACTCGACGAGCCAGTCGACCTCGACCGCCTCGATGTCGGCCGCGCCGGCGTTCGCGCCCAGGCTGTTGCGCAGCGCGTCGCGCGCGTTGTCGGCGGTGTCGGCCTTGGTGTGCTCGATCGTGATGTTCGGGTTCTCCGTCATGTACTGCTCGAAGAGCTCCTCGTAGCCGAACTCGTTGAACGTCGCGACGGTCAGCGTGACCTGGTCGCCGCCTCCGCCGCCTCCGCCGCCGGCCTGCCCGTCGGGTGCGTCGTCGTCCCCGCCGCCCGCACACCCTGCGAGGGCGAGACCGGCCACGCCGATGAGCACGGCTGCCGCACGTGTAGTCCTGCGCACTGTGACTCCCTTGTCCGTGGTTGCGCGGCCGGGTGGTGCTCCCGACCGCGATGGGAGCGCTCTCATCGTTGAGGAAAAGAATCGGTGAGAGCGCTCTCACCTGCGCACAGCGTGACGGAGGTCACGCCTGACGTCAAGAGGTGGATGTCGTCGCCCCCGCGAGCGTGACCCGATCGTGATCTCACGGTCTCAACGAGTGATCTGAGTCCTCGAGTCGGCTCGGCCACACTGGTCGGCAGCCGCATGCTCTGGTGTCTGCGGCCGGATGAGGTACAGGAACTGATGACCAACCCACTACCGAACTGGTATCCGGACCCGGTCCAGCCGGGCCTGGTGCGCTACTGGGATGGGGCACGCTGGACTGAGCACGTCCAGCCTGCCGTGAGCCAGGGGGGCGCGCCATCCGCGGCGCAGCGCAACGGGCATCCGGCAGCGCCCAGCACCACGTCGGCCGACGCAGGTGAGAGGTCGAAGGTCAAGCTCTTCGGTGCGCGCAAGCAGGCCGAGGAACTGATCGAGCGCAACAGTCATCTCGAACGCGTGGTGGCCGAGATGGGGGCGCTGGATGTGGCAGGTATGTACGCCCATCGTGCCTCGTTGCAGGCTGAGATCAGCGCGCTGCAGGAGCAGGCGACGCGACTTCGGCAGGAGGTCGACGCGGCACGACGCGACCTGGTCGACGCACGAGAGCGCGCCGAGTTCCAGGACGTGGGCTTCTATCGCTTCCACCATCCAGCGGAGAACTCCGTCCAGCTTGCCGACGAACTGGCGGGTGTCCGTGCCCGTCTGAAGCAGATCCAACGAGAGAAGCGCGCGGCGACGCGGGCGACCGGCTTCACGTACAACAACTCGGCCAGTCAAGGGCGCAAGTTCGTCAACGACCTGCACGACATGATGCTGGCGGCGTACAACGCCGAGGCTGAGAACGCTGTCAAGTCTGTGAAGGCCGGCAACCTCGCGGTCGCCGTTGCTCGGCTCAACAAGGCGGCCGAGCGCATAGCGAAGCGTGGAGCGATGGTCGACATCGCGATCACGCCGGAGTACCACCGGCTCAGGATTCGGGAGCTGGAGCTGGCGGCGGACTACTGGATGATGAAGGAGCAGGAGAAGGAGGCCGAGCGTGCGGAGCGCGAGCGTCTGCGCGAGCAGAGAAGGGCAGAGCAAGAGCTAGCCCGAGAGAGGGAGAAGCTTGAGAAGGAACGCGCGCACTACCTCAGCGCCCTCGCCGCGTTCGAGGCTCGCGGTGACGCTGTGGGAGCAGAGCAGGCACGTGCGCAGATCGCTGACACCGAACGAGCCATCGAAGACGTCGACTACCGAGTGGCGAACCAGCGCGCCGGATATGTCTACGTCATCTCCAACGTCGGCTCCTTCGGTGAGCGGGTCGTCAAGATCGGGATGACTCGACGTCTGAACCCGATGGATCGCGTCAACGAGCTGGGCGACGCCTCCGTTCCATTCCGGTTTGACGTGCATGCGCTCTTCTTCTCCCCGGACGCCGTCGGCGTGGAGACGGCTCTGCACCAGAGGTTCGCAGATCGTCGAGTGAACAAGGTCAACCTGCGTCGGGAGTTCTTCTACGCGACACCACGAGAGGTGCTGGAGGCGCTGCAAGGTCAGACGGGCGGTGTCACAGAGTTCATCGAGACACCGGCGGCCGAAGAGTTCCGGATGAGCAGGGGCGAGTCCGACTCCTCGTTCTGACGCACCTCCCGCTGACGGGGGCGTGGCTTTCGTTCAGATCGGGCGCGGCCAGTGTGTGCCGAGGGTCGCCGGCGGAAGCGGGGCTCGATGCATATGACGGTTGGCCCCCGAGGTAGGCCGAGCGCCCTGCTCAGGGGCGCTCGGCGAGCCAGGCGGTGCCGACGCGACGCTCGCCGTCGAGCACCCGCTGCACCTGCGTGACGGCCTGCTCCTCGATCTTGCCGCCCACGAGCGGGATGCG
>JAJUII010000080.1 GCA_029265505.1 Aeromicrobium choanae | reverse complement strand
GTCCGATCTGCGCGAGTCCGGCTCCATCGAGCAGGACGCCGACATCGTGATGCTGCTCAACCGACCGGACGCCCACGGTGCCGGTGAGTCCGAGCGCCCCGGTGAGGCCGACATCATCGTCGCGAAGAACCGCTCCGGCCCGGTGAACAAGGTGGCCGTCTCGTTCCAGGGGCACTATTCGCGCTTCACTCCGATGGCGCGCGAGCCCGAGCCGCCTGCGGGCGGCGTCTCGGGCGCCGACTTCGCCTGAGGCCTCAGCGCGCGTGCCGGTGGCCGCGCAGGATCCAGGTGAGCGCCTGGTTGTACGGCGTCGCGATGCCGTGCCGGCGGCCGAGCTCGACGACGCGGCCCCCGAAGATGTCCACCTCCGTCGGCCGGCCGGCCAAGAAGTCCTGGTGCATCGAGGTCCGGCCGTCGGCCGGTTGACCGGCCAGCACCCGGTGCCAGGCGGTGACGTCGTCCGGGCCCAGGTCGACACCCTCGGCCCGCGCGACGGCGATCACCTCGTCAATGAGCGCGGACATCAACGCACGCGCCTCGCCCTCGCGCTGGAAGGCGCCGTACGGGGCGTCGAGCACCGCCGAGGCCTGGTTGATGCCGACGTTGACCATGAACTTCCACCACATGCGGTGACGCATGTCGGTCGGCGTCTCCCACGCCAGGTCGGCCCGGTCGAGCACGTCCTGCACCGCCGTCACCACCGGGGTGGGTCGCTCGTTGCGCGGCTCGCCGAAGACCAGCCGCCCGGCCTGGCGGTAGCGGACGGCGGTGCCGTCGCGCTCGGCGTCCATCGCCAGGGCGATGCACAGCAGGACCCGTGGGCCCGGTCCGAGCTGGTCGGCGATGCGAGCCTCCGAGTCGAGTCCGTTGAGCACCGACAGGACGATCGACGAGTCGGTGACCACGGACCAGGCGGCCTCGATCGACGAGTCGAGGTGGTGATGCTTGACGGCGAAGACGATGAGGTCGGCCGTCCAGTCGGGGGGCTCGTCGGCATCGACGACGTCGATCCGCAGGCCGCGACCGTTGACGGTCAGCCCGTCTCGGAGTCGGGCGGCCCGGTCTCCTCGGGCGACGAAGCGGACGTCGACGTCGGCCCGGGCGAAGTGGTCGGCGTACATGGCGCCCATCGCGCCGGCGCCGACGATCGCGACGCGGTCGATCCGTGTGGTCACCCGCCGATCGTAGGTCGCGGCCCGGCGCCGGCCTCGGTCAGTCCTCGGGCGACTCGGCGAAGGCCCTCGTGACGTCGAAGCACGACCCGAGGGACCGCTTCGGATGGTGCCAGGTCCTGGTCTTCGTGCGCAGCACTGCGCCGCCGACCCGCGAGGGCGAGGAGGGCCGGTGATCCAGGGCTCGGGGTTGCGGCGGCGGACGCCTTGACCTAATTTCGGTACATGTTCCGAAAGTCGATCACCCGCACCCCGCCGGGCGTCGGAGCGACGCTCGCGGCCGTCTGCGTCGTCCAGTTCCTCGTCTCCCTCGATCTGTCGATCGTCAACATCGCGATCCCCTACATCGCCGACGGGCTCGGCTTCGACGGCGCCGAGGTCACCTGGGTCGTCCATGCCTACGCCATCGCCTTCGGCGGCCTGCTCCTCGTGGGCGGCATGCTCGCCGACCGCTTCGGCGACCGCCGCGTCCTCATCCGCGGCGCGATCGTGTTCGCGGTCGCGTCCCTGCTCGCCGGTCTGGCGCAGACGCCGATCCACCTCGTCGCTGCTCGCGGACTGCAGGGTCTCGGCGCCGCGCTCATGGCTCCGGCGGCACTCGCCGCGCTGACTGCGGCGTTCCCGGCCGGTCCGGCCCGCGCGCGTGCCTTCGCCGTGTGGGGCGCCATGAACGCCGCGGGTGGCGCTGCGGGCGTGGTGGTCGGCGGCGTCCTCGCCGAACTGGCGGGCTGGCGCTGGGTCATGCTCGCGAACGTGCCGATGGCCGTGGTCGCCCTGGCGTTCGCCCGCGGTGGGATCCCCGCGGTGGTCCGCCGTGACACGCGACGGCCGGACCTGCTCGGCGGACTCCTCGTCACGGCGGGTGCGGTCGCGCTCGTCTGGTCCATCGTCGGAGGTGCGACGCATCCGGCGGCGAGGTTCGCGGCGATCGCGATCGCCACGCTCCTACTGGCTGCGTTCGTCCTGGTCGAGCGGCGTCGGGGCGCGGATGCCATGCTCCGTCTCGGTCTTGTCGCGCAGCGATCCGTCGGTGGAGCGAATCTGTGCAATCTGTTGATCGGCGCGGCGATGGCGTCGGCGTTCTACTTCCTCTCGCTCACGCTGCAGCGGGTGTTCCAGGCGGGTCCGGCCACGGCCGGCCTCCAGGTCCTGCCGTTCGCCCTCGCGGTCGTCGCCGGCTCGGTGCTCGCGGGGCGGCTCGGAGGCTCCCTGCGACCGGGCGTCCTGGTCACCTCCGGGGCGTTCGTGACCGCCGCCGGCTTCGGTGGGCTCGCGGCGATCCTCACCGCGGACGGGACGTTCGTCGCGACCGTCCTGGTGCCCTCGCTCATCGCCGGCGCGGGGTTCGGCATGTGTCTGGGGCCGGTAGTCTCGGTCGCCACCGCAGGAGCAGCGCCGCACGAACGCGGTGTGACGTCCGGGCTGCTCAGCACCTCTCGCCAGCTGGGCGCCGCGGTGGGGCTGGCCTGCCTCGGTGCCGCCGCCGACGCGGTGGGCGGCGGCGGAGCCGACCCGGTCGCCCTCGCGTCGGGGTGCGCGGTGGGGTTCCTCCTGTGTGCCGTGCTGCTGGTCGTCGCCGGACTGCTGTCTGCGGTTCTGCTGCGTCAGCCCGCTGCGGAGACGATCGCGTGAGGGGCGGGTGGAAGCGGCGGGCCTACCGCGACGGACGGCCCCGCGGGGTGATGCGGGCCCTGAATCGGGTGGACGCACTGCTGTACCGGGTCCTGCCGCGCCGGATGACTCGCGGAGTGGTGTTGTGCGTGACGGGGCGGCGGAGCGGGCGGCCTCGCCGCATTCCGCTCGCGCTCGTCGTGCACCGCGGCGAACGCCACCTGGTCTCGATGCTCGGGCAGCGCGCCGGGTGGGTGCACGACGTGCGCGCGGCGGATGGCCGCGCCGTGCTGCAGGGGCGGCGCACCGAGGCGGTGCGGCTCGAGGAGCTGCCGGTCGACGAGCGGGCGCCGCTGCTGCGGGCCCATCTGCGCATCGCCCCGGGGGCGCGCGCCCACGTCCCGGTGGACCCGAGCGCCTCGCTCGACGAGCTCGCGCAGATCGCGGACCGCTACCCCGTCTTCCGCGTCGTCCCTCGCTGACATGGCGATGCGCCGCCCCGGTCTCGGGGGCGGCGCATCGCTCGACAGGGTCAGCGCACGGCGACGGCCTCCTCGGGTGCCGTCCGACGCCACAGCAGCGCGACGGCGGTCGCGCCGGCGACGCTCGGAAGCATCCCGACCCAGCCGACGACGGGCGCGAAGCCCGGCTCGCCGGAGGTGTCTCGCATCAGCAGGATCGTCAGTGCGACCGCAGTGCCGGTCACGAATGCGGCGGTCGCGTACCAGCGCACCCAGCGGGCGCCGGCGCGCGTCGCCGCGATCGCGACGATCCACCCGACGGCGCCGAGGGCCGCCACGCTCAGCAGCACGAACAGCGAGGCGTCGACGGCCGTGTCGATCTCGGCGTCGTCGTAGGCGGGGTAGGCGTCGCGCAGGTGGTCCGAGAGCACGTCCGTGCCGGCGAGCTCGGTCAGCGGCACCACGGCTGCGACGACGGTGAGGGCGAGGCCCGACCAGAGGGCCGCGAGCGGCGATCGGGTGGTCTGCATGGGTGGTCCTTTCGAGGAAACATTTCGGAACGTGTTCCGAAAGTAACAATCGGGGCCGGTCCGGCGCAAGGCATGATGGACGCATGCCCGAGACCGCCCCCCGCATCGGCCGCCCTCCCGTGACCTCCCGCGCCCAGATCGTCGCGGCCGCGCGCACGCTGATCGACCGGGACGGCTGGGAGAGGCTCACCCTCCGCAGGCTCGCCGCCGAGCTCGGGATCGGCACGACGACGCTCTACCACCACGTTCGCGACCGGGAGGCCCTCCTGCTGCTGCTGCTCGACGACCACTTCGCGCAGGTCGAGCTCCCCGCCCTGCCCGACGACCCCGAGGGACGCATCGTCGCGGCGTCGGCCGCCATGCACGACGCCCTCGCCTCGTGGCCATGGGCCGCCGAGGTGCTGACGGCGGACGGCTTCATCGCGCTCGTCGGCGACCATGCGCTGACCTTCGTCGACACCATCGTCGCGGCCGCCCTGGACGCCGGTCGCTCGCACGAGCCGGCCGTGGCGGTGTTCCGGAGCATCTGGTACTACACAGTCGGCGAGATCCTCGTCCGGGCGAGCTCGGCACGGGTCCGCGCCGACGGCTGGCGGCCGGACTTCGAGGCGCACCTCGCGCGTCTGGATCCCGCACGCACTCCCGGCCTCGCCACGATCGGCGGTC
Organism: Aeromicrobium choanae; assembly: GCA_029265505.1. Taxonomy (GTDB): domain Bacteria; phylum Actinomycetota; class Actinomycetes; order Propionibacteriales; family Nocardioidaceae; genus Aeromicrobium; species Aeromicrobium choanae_A. The sequence continues at coordinate 5,674 of JAJUII010000080.1, read as the reverse complement.
GCTGGGTCGAGTACGCCGCCCGGGACACCTATCCCGAGGGGCTGCGCGCCCTCGTCCGAGGCCTGCTCGGCTGACTCGCGGGTCGGCGATCGGCTCCGGAGGTGGCCGTGGGAACCGATCAGGATCTACCCTCGCCGTGACGCCCGCCGTTTCGAAGATCGCCCTGCGGACCCATGAAGATCGACCTGAAGCGAGAGCTCGACGGCTACGCCGCACGACGTGGCGAGTTCGAGCTGCTCACGATCGACCCGCGGCGGTACCTCATGCTCGACGGCAGCGGCGACCCGAATCGCGCCCCGCGGTACGAGCAGGTCCTCGCCACGATCTTCCCGGTCGCCTACGCCCTGAAGTTCCTCAGCAAGAACGAGCTCGGACGCGACTACGTCGTGCCGCCGCTGGAGGGGCTGTGGTGGGCCGAGGACATGACGACGTTCCTGACCCGGGAGAAGTCCCGATGGTCGTGGACGATGCTCAGTCTCGTCCCGGACTGGATCGATGACGCGCTGGTCGACACCGCGCGCGCGACGGCCGCCGGCAAGGGGGCGCCGCTCGTCGACGAGCTCAGGGTCGAGACTCTCGACGAGGGCCTGTGTGTGCAGACGCTGCACGTCGGACCGTACGACGACGAGGGACCCGTGCTACAACGCATGCACACGGAGTTCATCGCCGACGCGGGCCTGAGCCTGACGGGACGACACCACGAGATCTACCTCAGCGACCCCCGCAGGACGGACCCGTCCAGGCTGCGCACCATCCTGCGGCAGCCGGTCACCGACGCCTGAGTCGCCTCAGCGCCTCTCGTGGAAGTGGTCGATCGGGCCGTGGCCGCCACCGACCTGCAGGTCGGCGCCGTGCTCGATCGCGCCGGTCAACCAACTCTTCGCGCGGCGGAGGGCACCGAACCAGTCCAGGCCCGAGGCGGCGAGCGTCGCCATCGCCGAGGACAGGGAGCAGCCGGTGCCGTGCGTCGAGGTGCTGTCCAGGCGCCGCCCGGTCACGGCTCGGACCTCGTCGCCGGTGACGATCGCGTCGCGAGTCGTGGGGCCCGGCAGGTGGCCGCCCTTGAGCAGCACCGCGGCGTCCGTCGTGGCGGCGAGGCGGCGCGCCTGGTCGACCGCCTCGTCCCAGTCGTATGCCGGAGTCCCGCCGGTCAGCACCGCCAGTTCGGGCACGTTCGGGGTGACCAGGTCGGCGCGCTCGCACAGCCGACGGACGGCCGCCTCGGCTCGACGGTCGAGCAGTCGGTCGCCGCTCGTGGCGACCATCACCGGATCGAGCACCACGATCGGCGGACGGGTGGCGTCGAGCCACTCGCCGACCGTCTCGATGAGCGGGGTCGAGTGAAGCATGCCGAGCTTGACGGCGTCGATCGCCATGTCGTCGGAGACGGCCCGCAGCTGCGCGGCGAGGAAGTCCGCCGGGGGGATGTGCACCGCACGCACCCCGCGGGTGTTCTGTGCGGTCAGTGCGGTCAGCACCGCCATCCCGTACCCGCCGAGCGCCCCGATCGTCTTGAGATCGGCCTGGATCCCGGCGCCGCCGGACGGGTCCGACCCCGCGATGCTCAACACGCGGGGGATCATCGCTCCGCCCCCGTCCAGGCCCTGAGCAGGCGTGCGGTGGCGGCCGCCGGATCGTCGGCCGCGCACACCGCCGAGACGACGGCCACGCCCGCCGCCCCGGCGGCGCGCAGCGGCGGCACGTCCTCGGCGGTCACGCCGCCGATCGCGATGCAGGGCAGGGGTGCGGCCGCGGCGAAGCGCCCGATGCCGTCGACACCCAGGGGTGGCGGCGCGTCGTCCTTCGAGCGCGTGGCCCGGACGACCCCGACGCCGAGGTAGTCGACGGTGCCGGCCGGAAGGGTCGTCAGGCGCTCGAGGTGGGCCGCCTCGTGGGCGGTCCAGCCGATCACCGCGTCGGGCCCCAGGAGCGCGCGGGCGACGATCGGCTCGAGATCGTCCTGACCGAGGTGGACGCCGTCGACCCGGGCGCCGGCGTGCCGTGCCGCCACGGCGACGTCGACGCGGTCGTTGACCAGCACGAGCGCACGGTCGGCGACGGTCGCCGAGACCGCGAGGACCAGCTCGGTGAAGTCGCGAGCGGTGGCGTGCTTCGCCCGGACCTGGACCACGCCGGCTCCGTGCGCGGCAGCCGCGTCGACCACCGCGAGCAGTCGGTCGCGCGGCAGGGTGGCGTCGGTGACCAGGTGCAGGCCGGTGACGCTCACGAGGCCACCACGGATCGGTCCGCGCGGTCGGTCAGGTCGTGTGGCGTGACGGCCGCGAGCCGGTCGAGGAAGGTCACCGCGAACGAGCCGGGGCCCGCGCAGATCGCGGCGGCCTGCTCGGCCGCGACGGCGTGGACGGTCGAGGCGGCGACCGCGGCGGAGAGCGGATCGCACACGGCCAGGAAGCCCGCCATCGTGGCCCCGAGTGAGCAGCCTCCCCCGGTCACCAGGGTCAGCAGACGGTCCCCGCCGCCGACTCGCACGATGTCGCGGCCGTCGGTGATCAGATCGACCTCCCCGGAGACCGCGACGACGGCGCCGTGCTCTCGGGCGAGATGGATCGCCGCGTCCAGAGCCTCCTCCGGGGTGGCGAGCGAGTCGACGCCGCGACCCCCGCCGCCCAGGCCGGCCAAGGCGATGATCTCCGAGGCGTTGCCCCGGACGATCGCCGGGCGAGCCGCGAGCAGCTCGTGGGCGAGGGGCGTGCGGACGGGCAGGGAGCCGACGGCGACCGGATCGAGCACCCAGCGGTCGGTGGCGGCGGTGGCCTCGCGGGCCGCCTGGCGCTGCTCGGCGGTCGGGGTGCCGAGATTCACCAGCAGGCCGCCGGCGGCGGTGGCGAACGCGCCGGCCTCGGTCGGAATGTCCACCATGGCCGGTGCGGCCCCGACCGCGAGCAGGACGTTGGCGGTGAACCCGGTGACCACGGCATTGGTGATGCACTGGACCAAGGGGGACGTCTCGCGCAGTCGGCGCAGCGCGAGGTCGGCGGGAACGGCGGGAACGGAGGAGGTCGTCATGGACAATCCCTTCGCGAGTACGAGCTCGAGCAGGTTCGACGGGTGTGATCTCAGCCCGCTCGGCGCGGGCACCCCGTGTCGCCTCTCACCTTAGACGCCGTGGGCGGGAGTCCTACGGTGGGAGTGTGATCCCGAACCGCGACGATGTGAACCTGGCGACCTCCTTGGTGACCGAGGCGGCCGCGCTCGCCGCCGACGTCCGCGCCACAGGCGACCTGGGCACGCGGACGAAGTCGAACGTCTCCGATCTGGTGACGGCGGCCGACGTGGCGGCCGAGGAGCTGGTCGTCGGTCGACTCGAGCGCGAGCGTCCCGACGACGGCCTCCTGGGCGAGGAGGGTGCCGTGCGCGAGGGCACGTCCGGGCGGCGCTGGGTCATCGACCCGGTCGACGGGACGTACAACTTCGCGACCGGGTCGGACTACTGGTGCTCGGCGGTCGCGCTCGTCGACGGCGACGATCCGGTGCTCGGGGCGATCGCCCATCACGCCTCGGGCACCGTCGTGGTGGGCGGCCCGGGGCTTGCGGCGACCGCGAACGGTGCGGCGCTGCCGCGGCTGGCGGACCGGCCGATCGGCACGCTGAGTGCGGCGACGTACGCGCACCCGACCTTCGTCGTCCGACCGGAGTTCGCCGACTGGGCGCGGGCGGCGGCGCTCCCGGCGACGATCCGGATGCTCGGATCGGGATCGATGGACCTGGCGGGCGTGGCCACCGGCCGGCTGGGGTGCTGGTTCCAGCACAGCACCCCGGACTGGGACTGGATGCCCGGCACCGCCATCGTGCGGGGCCTGGGGGCGGCGACGCGGCGCGTCCAGGTCGGCGAGCTCACCTGGTCCATCGCCGGCCCCCCGGGCGCGGTGGAGGACATCGTCGCGGCCCTGCGAGGGGAGCGGGCGTGAAGGTCGTCGTGTTGACCGGGGCGGGGATCTCGGCCGAGAGCGGACTGGCGACGTTCCGCGACGCCGACGGGCTGTGGGAGGGTCACCGCCCCGAGGACGTCGCGACGCCGGAGGCGTTCGCGTACGACCGCGCCCTCGTCCAGCGGTTCTACGACGAGCGCCGCGCCGCGTTGGCGCGCGTGCAGCCGAATGCGGCTCACCGGGCGCTCGCCGATCTCGAGCGGCGGCTCGGCGACGACTTCCTCCTGGTCACCCAGAACGTCGACGACCTGCACGAGCGGGCCGGTTCGCGGCGCGTCGTCCACATGCACGGCCGGCTGCGGCACGTGCGCTGCGAGGAGTGCGGGGCGCGACTCGAGTGGGAGGGCACGCTCGTCGACGAGCCGCCGTGCCCCGAGTGCGATCGACCCGCGCTGCGACCGGACGTCGTCTGGTTCGGCGAGTACCCCTACGGGATGGACGAGATCCACGCCGCGATCGAGCAGGTCGACGTCTTCGCCGCGATCGGCACCTCCGGCGTGGTCTATCCGGCCGCCGGGTTCGTCGACTACGCCCATGCGGTCGGCGCGCACACGGTCGCGCTCAACACGGTCGCGACCGGCGGCGACTTCCACACGACGTACGTCGGACCGGCCACCGAGGTCGTGCCGCGATGGGTCGAGGACCTGCTGGCGGGTCGGCTCGCCGCGCTGGACTGAGCTAGCGCGGCCGTCCGGCCGGGTGCTCGGTGCGGGCCACCTTGCGGTCGGTCAGCAGGATCCACACGGCCATCGCCACGCCGGCGCACACCGCGAAGAGGAAGCACAGCATCGCCAGGCCGGGATAGCCCAGGACGGTCCACTTCGAGGGCACCCGCATGATGAGCGCCGCCCCGAGGATCGTCGCGGCGATGATGACGCCCAGGGTCAGCCGGTTCGCCACCCGCTGGATGACGGTGTGCAGGCGCTGCTCGTCGATCGCGTCCACCGTGAGCCGGAAGCGACCGTCCGCCAGGTCGTCCATGATCCGGTTCGCGCGCTGGGGCAGCTGGGCGAGGAACGTGCGCGACTCGATCGCCGCGGCCACGACGCCGCCGGGCGACATGGTCAGCCCGGCGCGGAAGATGTCGCTGACGTTCTCCCGGATCGCGTCCGTGGGCGAGAACGCCGGGTCCAGGTGCGAGGTGGTCCGGTCGAGGTTGAGCAGCGCCTTGCCGATCATCGACATCTCCGCCGGCGGGCGCAGACCGTGCTGACCGGACACCCGACTCAGGTCGACCAGGACGGCGCCGATCGCGACGTCGGCGCCGCTGGCGATCGCCTCGGACACCAGGTGAGCCACGTCGTCGCGGAACGCCCCGCCGTCGAACCCGTCCAGGCGGTGACCCATCGCCGAGAGGATCTCGGCGGTCTCCGCGCCGTCGCCGTCGCCGATCGCCAGCAGCAGTCGGACCACGTCCTGCTGGATGCGTGAGGGGACCGAGGCGGTCATGCCGAGGTCGAGCAGGGCGAGCCGTCCGTCCGAGGTGAGCAGTAGGTTCCCCGGATGGGGGTCGGCGTGCAGCACGCCGGCGTCGAGGATCATCCGCAGATAGGCGCTGAAGAGCTGCTCGACGATCGGACGGGCGTCGACGTCGGTCAGCCCGACCGGCCCGATGTCGGTGACCTTGCGGCCCTCGACGTAGTCCATCGTCAGGATCTTCGACGTGGTGTACTCCGGCACGGGCTGCGGGACCACGAGCAGGTCGTACGGCGCGGTGAGCTCGC
>JAJUII010000120.1 GCA_029265505.1 Aeromicrobium choanae | reverse complement strand
TCACGTGCCATCGCAATAGCCATGCGGCTCTCGGTGACGGTGTCCATGGCGCTGGAGATGATCCGCACCCTGAAGAACGACCCCTGCTTCGCCGACGTCCAGATCATCGGCGGCAACGTCGCCACCCGCGAGGGCGCACAGGCGCTCGTCGACGCAGGTGCCGACGCGGTCAAGGTCGGCGTGGGCCCCGGCTCCATCTGCACCACCCGCGTCGTCGCCGGTGTGGGCGCCCCGCAGATCACCGCGATCCTCGAGGCCGCGGCGGTGTGCCAGAAGGCCGGTGTGCCGGTGATCGCCGACGGCGGCCTGCAGTACTCCGGGGACATCGCCAAGGCCCTAGTCGCCGGCGCCGAGTCGGTCATGGTCGGCTCGCTGGTAGCCGGCTGCGAGGAGAGCCCCGGCGAGCTGATCTTCGTCGCGGGCAAGCAGTACAAGTCGTATCGCGGCATGGGCTCGGTCGGCGCGATGGCCTCGCGCGGCAAGAAGTCGTACTCCAAGGACCGCTACTTCCAGGCCGACGTGACCAGCGACGACAAGATCGTCCCCGAGGGCATCGAGGGCCGCGTGGCCTACCGGGGCCCGCTGTCGACGGTGGCGCACCAGCTCATCGGCGGCCTGCACCAGTCGATGTTCTACGTGGGTGCCAAGACGATCCCCGAGCTGCGCGAGAAGGGTCGGTTCGTCCGGATCACCGCGGCCGGACTGAAGGAGTCCCACCCGCACGACATCCAGATGACGGTCGAGGCACCGAACTACACGATCCTGTGATCGTCGCGATCTCGATAGGGTGACTGCGTGAGCATCGACATCGGACTGGCCAAGCGGGCGCGACAGGGATACCACTTCGACGACATCGCGATCGTGCCGAGTCGGCGCACCCGCGACCCGCACGAGGTCTCGACCCACTGGCAGATCGACGCCTATCGGTTCGACCTGCCCATCGTGGCTGCTCCGATGGATTCGGTGATGAGTCCGCAGACGGCGATCGCCCTGGGGCGGTTCGGCGGCTTGGGTGTCCTCAACCTCGAGGGGCTGTGGACCCGGTACGAGGATCCGCAGCCGCTTCTGGAGGAGATCGCCCGGATCGAGCCGGCCCGGGTCACGGCGCGGCTCCAGGAGATCTACCGCGAGCCGATCAAGGCCGAGCTGATCACCGAGCGGCTGCGCGAGATCCGCGAGGCCGGAGTCACGGTCGCCGGCTCGCTCTCGCCGGGCCAGACCAAGCGGTTCGCCGACACCGTGGTCCAGGCTGGCGTCGACCTGTTCGTGATCCGCGGCACGACCGTCTCGGCCGAGCACGTGTCCAGCAACGCCGAGCCGCTGAACCTCAAGGAGTTCATCTACGAGCTCGACGTGCCCGTGATCGTCGGCGGCTGTGCGACGCACCAGGCGGCGCTCCACCTCATGCGCACCGGTGCGGCCGGCGTCCTCGTCGGCTTCGGTGGCGGCGCCACGCACACGACCCGCAGCGTGCTCGGCGTGGCGGTGCCGATGGCGTCGGCCGTCTCCGACGTCGCGGCGGCGCGACGCGACTACTTGGACGAGTCGGGCGGACGCTACGTCCACGTGATCGCCGACGGGTCCATCGGCCGGAGCGGTGACCTGGCCAAGGCGTTCGCCTGCGGGGCCGACGCGGTGATGATCGGCTCACCCTTCGCCCGGGCCACCGACGCGCCCGGACAGGGCTTCCACTGGGGCGCCGAGGCGTGGCACGGCGACCTCCCGCGCGGCGAGCGGGTCGAGATCGGCACGGTCGGCACGTTGGAGCAGGTGCTCTTCGGGCCGTCCGTCGTACCGGACGGCACGATGAACCTCGTCGGCGCGCTGCGGCGAGCGATGGCCACCACCGGCTACACCGATCTCAAGGAGTTCCAGCGGGTCGAGGTCGTCCTCGGATGAGTCTGACGGTCGCCACCGGGCAGTACGCCTCGGCCGGCGACGTCGAGACCGACATCGCCACGGTCGTCCACGCCGTCGAGGCGGCTGCGGGAGCCGACCTGCTCGTGATGCCCGAGCTGTTCCTCGGCGGCTACCGGATGCCGCCGATCGTGGTGGGTGAGGACGATCCCCGGCTGGACCCGATCGAGGACGCGGCGCGCGCGGCGCAGCAGGTGGTGCTCGTCGGCGCCTGTCTCGACGGACCGGAGGGCTTCACCATCTCGACCCTGCGGTTCGGAGTCGACGGCCCGCGTCGGATCTACGACAAGCAGAACCCGTGTGACGAGGAGAACGACCACGTCGTCGCCGGGGACGCGGGCGTCCTCATCGAGGTGAACGGCTGGGACGTCGGTGTCTCGATCTGCTACGACGGCTGCTTCCCCGAGCACGCGCGCTCGCTGGCGCTCGCCGGTGCCGAACTCTACGTGGCCTCGGTGGCCTACGCCGCCGGCAGCGCCCACCGCCGTGAGCTGTACTACCGGGCGCGGGCGCTCGAGAACGGCATGTACGTGGCGGTGAGCGGACTGTGCGGCGAGGTCGCCGGAGCCGGGTTCGACGGCGGCAGCGCGATCTACGACCCCGAGGGTCGCGTCGTGGTGGAGGTGCCACCCGGCGTCGAGGGGGTCGTGGCCGCTCGTCTCGATCGCCCGCTCCTGAAGGCGACGCGCGCCCGCCACACGATGCTGGCCGACCTGCGGACGCCCGCGGAGGTCGTCCGCCGCTGAGCGCGGGCCCGTAACTCGGAACTACTCTTGAACCGATCAAGAAAAGTCGTATGGTCGAGACATGACCACCGTCGAGAGGCTGACCGAGGAGGAGGCCACGCGTCGGTTGCGTGACGCGGGCCTGCGGGTGACGCGTCAGCGCGTCGCGACCCTCCAGGCGCTCGACGAGCACCCCCACGCCACGGTCGAGGAGCTCGTCTCGGCGTTGACGCCGCGACTGCCCAAGGTCAGCTTCCAGGCCGTCTACCTGGTCGTCGGCGACCTGGTCCGCGCCGGTCTGGCGACCCGACTGGACCTGCCGGGCCAGCCGAGCCGCTACGAGCCGAACCGCCACGACAACCACCACCACGTGGTCTGCACCGTGTGCGGGCGGCTCGAGGACGTGCCCTGTGCGGTGGGGGAGGCGCCGTGCCTCGAGCCGAGTCACGCGCACGACATGCAGATCCTCGTGGCCGACGTCCTGTACCGGGGCGTCTGCCGATCCTGCCGAGAGTCATCGGCCGACTAGACCACACAAACACCCGACGCAAGGAGAGAGCAGTGGCTGACATCAAGCCGGGTTCGACCACCCAGGCGGGCATCCCCGCCGTGAGCGACCGGAACTCCCTGACGGTGAGCCCCGACGGGCCGATCGTCCTACATGACCACCACCTGGTCGAGACGTTGCAGCACTTCAACCGGATGAACGTGCCCGAGCGACGGCCGCACGCCAAGGGCGCGGGAGCCTTCGGGGTCTTCGAGGTCACCGAGGACGTCTCGGCCTACACCAAGGCGGCCGTGTTCCAGCCGGGCACCCGCACCCGGGTCATGCACCGCTTCTCGACCGTCGCCGGGGAGCTGGGCTCGCCCGACACGTGGCGCGACGTCCGCGGCTTCGCGCTGAAGTTCTACACCACCGAGGGGAACTTCGACATCGTCGGTAACAACACGCCGATCTTCTTCCTGCGCGACCCGATGAAGTTCCCGCACTTCATCCGATCGCAGAAGCGCCTGCCCGACTCCGGACTGCGTGACGCGACGATGCAGTGGGACTTCTGGACCCTCAACCCCGAGTCGGCCCACCAGGTCACGTACCTCATGGGCGACCGCGGTCTGCCGAAGAGCTGGCGCACCATGAACGGCTACGGCTCGCACACGTACATGTGGATCAACTCCGCGGGCGAGAAGTTCTGGGTCCGCTACCACTTCCTCTCGCAGCAGGGCGTGGAGAACTTCACCGCCGAGGAGGCCGAGCGACTGGCCGGCGCCGACGCCGATCACCACCGCCGGGACCTGTTCGAGGCGATCGAGCGCGGTGAGTACCCGAAGTGGGACCTGTACGTGCAGGTCGTGCCGTACGAGGAGGCCAAGTCCTACCGGTTCAACATCTTCGACCTGACCAAGACGATCTCGAAGAAGGACTATCCGCGGATCAAGGTCGGCACGCTCACGCTCAACGAGAACCCGACCAACTTCTTCGCCCAGATCGAGCAGGCGGCGTTCTCGCCGGCCAACGTCGTCCCCGGCACCGGCATGAGCCCGGACAAGATGCTCCTGGCGCGCAACTTCGCCTACCAGGACGCCCAGCGCTACCGAATCGGCACGAACTTCCAGCAGCTCCCGGTCAACAAGCCGATCAATGAGGTGAAGTCCTACTCGTTCGAGGGCAACATGACCTACGAGCATCGCGGTGCCGCTCCGGTGTACGCGCCGAACTCGATGGGCGAGACCTGGTCGGACGAGACCGGTCCGGTCGAGAGCTCCTGGGAGAGCGACGGCGAGCTCGTCCGCTCGGCCTACACCCTGCACTCCGAGGACGACGACTTCGGCCAGGCGCGCACGCTGTACCGCGAGGTGTTCAGCGAGGAGGAGCGCCAGCGGTTCCACGCCACGCTCATCGGCCAGGGCAAGCAGATCCGCCACGAGACGGTGCTGGCGAACTTCTTCCAGTACTGGGCCAACGTCGACGAGAGCCTCGGCGTGATCGTCAAGTCGGGCGTCGAGTCCTGATCGACCCGCGCGGTACGCAGGCCCACCGCATCGTGGAGGTCGCCTTCGACGACCCCCGTGCGGTGGGTCTGCGCCGCGCCATGGGCGAGGAGATGGCCGCGCTCTACGGTCGCCCGCGACACGCGGTCGGGGCCGAGGAGATCGACCCCGACTCCGTCCTGGTGTGCCTGCTGGCCCTCGACGGCGACGAGCCGGTCGGCACGGCGAGCCTGCGCCGGCTACGGGATCTGGTCGAGGTCAAGCGCATGTACATCGCGCCCGCGGCGCGCGGCAGCGGCCTGGCGTCGCGGCTCCTGGCTGCGGTGGAGGAGCGTGCCGCGCGGGTGACGTCACGTCTCGTGCTGCACACCGGCGAGCGGCAGCGCGCGGCGATCGCCCTGTACGAGGGATCCGGGTACCGTCCGATCCCGATCTTCCCGCCGTACGACCGGGTTCCGGAGTCGCGCTGCTACGCCAAGGAGCTGGGTAACCGTGATTGACATCATGTGACATGAACAGTGTCACATGGCGGTCGATTCGGGGTATCGTGCCTCCCATGTCCGCTGTAGCCCAGATCACAGTCAGTCCGGAGCGCATCGCCGAGCTCACCTCTCTGATCCGCTCGAGCGGCGACGAGACGCGCACCACCGTCTCCCCGTTGGACGGCGCGGACGTCGCCACGATCCCGGTCTCGACCGAACAGGACGTGGTCGACGCGTTCGCGGCCGCCCGGGTGGCGCAGACGCACTGGGCGCGCACGCCGCTGCGGCGCCGCAAGAAGGCGCTGCTGAGGCTGCACGACCTGATCCTGCGGCACCAGGACGAGCTGCTCGACCTCATCCAGCTCGAGTCCGGCAAGGCGCGGGCCCACGCCTTCGACGAGGTCCTGCACACCGCGCTCACCGGCCGCTACTACGGACGCACGCTGGGCCGGATCCTCGGCCCGCATCGGCGCGGCGGGGTGTACCCCGTGCTGACCTCGATCCGGCAGTACCACCAGCCCAAGGGCGTGGTCGGACTCATCACACCGTGGAACTACCCGCTGTCGATGGCTCTCGTCGACGGACTCGCGGCGGTCGCCGCCGGCAACGCCGTGGTGCACAAGCCCGACAGCCAGTCGCCGCTCACGGCGCTGGCGATCATCGAGCTCATGCACCGGGCCGGGTTCCCGCCGGACCTGTGGCAGGTCGTCAGCGGTGCGGGCTCGGTCATCGGCACGGCGATCATCGATCGCGCCGACTACATCTGCTTCACCGGCTCGACCGCGACGGGCAAGAAGATCGCCGCCCGCTGCTCCGAGCGGCTGATCGGCTGCTCCCTCGAGCTGGGCGGGAAGAACCCGATGATCGTGCTCCCGGGCGCAGACGTCGACCGCGCCGTCGAGGGCAGGATCTCGGCCGCCTTCAGCTCGGCCGGACAGCTGTGCGTCTCCATCGAGCGCGTGTACGTCCACGAGAGCCTCTACGAGCGGTACCGGGACGCGCTCGCCGCTCGCCTGGAGCGGCTCAGCTACGGGGCGAACGCCGACTGGGAGGTCGAGATGGGCACCCTCGTCTCGCCGTCCCAGCTGGCCACCGTGGAGAAGCACGTCGCCGACGCGCTCGACCACGGAGCGACGCTCGTCGCCGGCGGCCACGCCCGCCCCGACATCGCACCGTGGTTCCACGAGCCGACCGTCCTGGAGAATGTGCCCGAGTCCGCCCTGTGTCACGCCGAGGAGACCTTCGGTCCGCTCATCTCGCTCTACCCGTACCGGAGCGTCGGCGAGGCCGTCGAGCAGGCCAACCGCACCTCCTACGGGCTCAACGCCAGCATCTGGGGACCGGTGCGCCGCGCCCGCCGGATCGCGCCGCGGATCCAGGCCGGCACCGTGAACATCAACGAGGGCTTCGCCGCCACGTTCGGCAGCATCGGCGCCCCGATGGGAGGCATGAAGGAGTCCGGCACGGGGCGTCGCCAAGGGGCCGAAGGGCTGCTGCGGTTCACCGAGAGCCAGTCGGTCGGCGTGCAGCGGCTGATCCCCGTCGCCGGGCCGTCGTTCCTGTCCAAGCGCGCCTTCGGTCGCCTGCTGACGGTCGGGCTGGTGCTGCTGCGTCGCTTCACCCCCAAGGCCTGAGAGGGACGCCATGACTGAGTTCGACTACGACGTCGTCGTCATCGGATCGGGGTTCGGTGGCAGCGTCTCGGCCCTGCGGCTGACCGAGAAGGGCTACAAGGTCCTCGTCCTGGAAGCCGGTCGACGCTTCGCCGACCATGAGTTCGCCAAGAACTCCTGGCACCTGCGGCAGTACCTGTGGGCCCCGTGGCTCGGCTGCTACGGCATCCAGCGGATCAACCTGCTGCGCAACTCGCTCGTGCTGGCCGGCGCCGGCGTGGGCGGGGGCTCGCTCGTGTACGCCAACACCCTGTACGAGCCGCTCGACCCCTTCTACGAGGACCCGGCCTGGTCCCACATCACCGACTGGAAGTCCGAGCTCGCGCCGTTCTACGACCAGGCCAAGCGCATGCTCGGCGTCACCCCGGTCCGCTCGATGACCCCGGCCGACGACGTGATGAAGGCGACCGCGGACCGGCTCGGCTACGGCGACACCTTCCACTTCGCGCCCGTGGGCGTGCTCTTCGGTGAGCGCGAGGGCGAGAAGGTCCCCGACCCGTACTTCGGTGGGGTGGGCCCGGAGCGGCGCACCTGTCTGAACTGCGGCGAGTGCATGTCCGGCTGCCGTCACAACGCGAAGAACACCCTGGTGAAGAACTACCTCTACCTCGCCGAGAAGGCCGGGGCCGAGGTGCGCGAGCTGACCACCGTGATCGACGTGCGTCCGCTCCCCGGCGGGGGGTACGAGGTGGTCGGTCGGTCAACCAAGCCGGGCCGGCGTCGGCGGACCACCGTGAGGGCCGAGCAGGTCATCTTCGCCGCCGCGTCCCTGGGCACCCAGCGCCTGTTGCACAAGCTGCGCGACTCCGGCAGCCTGCCCCACATCTCGGACCGGCTGGGCCTGCTCACCCGCACCAAC
>JAJUII010000161.1 GCA_029265505.1 Aeromicrobium choanae | reverse complement strand
TCGAGCTCAGCGGCATCGCCTTCGGCACGCTGCTGGTCATCGTGCTCTACCACCTGGTCAAGGGCCGCGAGCCCGCTCTCGACACCCCCGAAGAGGACCCGACCTACACATGAAACCGGCTCCATTCGGCTACCGCCGGCCAGGATCCCTGGCGGAGGCGCTGACCGCCTACGCGGACGCGTCCGACGCCAAGATCGGGGCCGGCGGCCAGAGCCTGATCCCGTTGCTGTCGATGCGCCTGGCCAGCGTCGCCGAGCTCATCGACATCAACGGGATCGAAGAACTGTCCCGCATCACCGTCTCGGAGGACGGCGTGCGCTTCGGCGCGACGGTCCGTCACAGCGACCTGCTCGCCCACGAGCAGGTGGCCGCGGTGCAGCCGATGATCCCGGCGGCACTGCACCACGTCGCGCACGCGACCATCCGCAACCGCGGCACCACCGTCGGCTCGATCGTGCACGCCGACGCGTCGGGTGAGATGCCGACCGTCTTCGCGTTGCTCGACGGCCGCCTCACCGTGCAGTCGGTGCGCGGCACCCGGGAGCTCGCGGCACCCGAGCTGTTCATCGGCCCGCTCGAGACCAGTCTCGCGGCCGACGAGATCGCCACCGAGGTCTTCCTGCCCGCTCTGGCGCCGCGGCACGGCGTCGCCTTCGACGAGATCGCCCGCCGCCACGGCGACTACGCCCTCGTCGGCGTCGGTGCCGTGGTCGGCCTGGACGCCGACGGCGCCATCGCGTCGGTCCGTGCGGGCTACGTCTCGGTCTCCGAGGTGCCGACCGTGGTCGACCTGGGCGAGCCCCTCGTCGGTCACCGTGGAGAGATCACCGACGACGCCCTCCGAGCGGCCGGCGAGCTGGCGTTGAGCCACCTCGAGCCCGAGGCCGACATCCATGCCACCGCGCACTACCGCGCCCAGCTCGTCCGTGTCCTCACCGGACGAGTGGTCCGCGCGGCGTACGACGACGCCGTGGCCCGCAGCAACCGCAGCGAAGGAACCCCGAGCAATGCCCGCTCCTGAACTGACCGACGTGACCCTGACCGTCAACGGCGTCCAGCACGAGATCACCGTGGAGCCGCGACGTCTCCTCAGCGACGCACTGCGCCACGACCTCGGTCTCACGGGCACCCACGTGGGGTGCGAGCACGGCGTCTGTGGCGCCTGCACCGTGCTGGTGGACGGCAAGCCGACGCGCGCGTGCCTGATGTTCGCCGTCGCCGCACAGGACTACGCCATCACCACCGTCGAGGGCCTCACCCGGCCCGACGGCTCCCTGAGCCCGGTCCAGCAGGCCTTCAAGGACTGCCACGGACTCCAGTGCGGGTTCTGCACCCCCGGCTTCCTCACCACCGTCGCGGCCGGGATCGAGGAGAACCCCGACCCGACCGAGGACGAGGCGCGCGACATGATCGCCGGCAACCTGTGCCGCTGCACCGGCTACCAGAACATCGTCGCCTCCGTGCTGCGCGCCGCCGAGCTGCAGGCCGGCGAGAGCGAGGAGTCGGCATGACCACGAAGTCCATCGGCGAGCCGATCGCCCGCGTCGAGGACGCCCGCCTGGTCACCGGTCAGGGCCGGTACGCCGACGACCTCATGCCCGGTGCGCTGGAGATGGCGGTGCTGCGCAGTCCGCACGCCCACGCACGCATCGTCGACATCGACCTCGAGGCGGTCCTCGACCTGCCAGGGGTCCATGCCGTCTACACCTACGACGACCTCACCGGTCCGATGGCCGAGCCGCTGCCGCTGCTCATCCCGCACCCCACGCTCACCCACGGGCGCACGCAGTACGCCCTGGCCAAGGACGAGGTCAACTACGTCGGCGAGGCGATCGCCGTCGTCGTCGCCGACGACCGCTACATCGCGGAGGACGCCGTCGGCCGGATCCTCGTCAGTTACGAGTTCCTGCCGCCGGTCGTGGGGATCGACAAGGCGCGTGCCGCCGAGCACCTCGTCCACGACGACGTGCCCGGCAACGTCGCCGCCCGCATGGAGCAGGGCTTCGGCGACGCGGCCGGTGCGATCGCCAAGGCCCCCCACAAGCTCGTGCTCGACATCGAGGTCGAGCGCAGCGCCGCCACCCCGATGGAGGGCCGCGGCACGGTCGCCCGCTGGGACCGCGACCTGGGCCGGATGAGCGTGTGGAGCTCGACGCAGACCTCCACCGGCGTCCGCGCCGCGATCGCCTCCAAGCTCGGGCTCGACCTCGGCCAGGTCGACCTGGTCACCCCCGACGTGGGCGGCGGCTTCGGCGTCAAGATCGTCCATCCGTGGCCCGAGGAGCTGCTGGTGCCGTTCGCGGCCCGCGCGCTGGGCCGCCCGGTGAAGTTCATCGAGGACCGTCGCGAGCACTTCATCTCCTCGGCCCACGAGCGGGGTCAGCAACAGCACATCGAGGTGGGCTTCGACGAGGACGGTCGCGTCCTGGGCGTGGACTTCCGGTTCTGGCACGACCACGGCGCCTACACGCCCTACGGCCTGATCGTCCCGATCATCACCTCGACCCAGTTCCTGGGGCCCTACAAGATCCCCAACTACCACGTCGTCTTCGAGAGCCTCTACACCAACACCGTCATCGTCACGCCCTACCGCGGCGCCGGCCGCCCGCAGGCGGTCTACGCGATGGAGCGGATGCTCGACGCGATCGCGGCGCACCTGGGGATCGACCGCACGCTGGTGCGCGAGCGCAACTTCATCCAGCCCGACGAGTTCCCCTATGCCCACGGCGAGATGAGCTTCCAGGACGGTCGCCCGCTGGTCTACGACTCGGGCAACTACCCCGAGCTCATGGCGAAGGCGAAGGCGCTCGTCGGCTGGGAGGACTTCGAGCGGTTCCGCGACGAGGCCCGGGCCGAGGGTCGCAAGGTCGGCATCGGCATCGCCTGCTACGTCGAGGGCACCGGTGTCGGTCCCTACGAGGGCGGTCACGTCACCATCGAGACCAGCGGCAAGGTGAAGGTCTCCACCGGCCTGACCACCCAGGGGCAGGGTCACCAGACGGCGTTCGCGCAGATCGTCGCCGACGAGCTCGGCGCCCGGTTCGAGGACGTCGAGGTCGTCACCGGCGACACCCGGCGCTCGCCGTACTCCGTGGGCACCTTCGCCTCGCGTGCGGCCGTCATGAGCGGCTCGGCGATCGCGCTGGCAGCGCGCAAGGCCAAGGAGAAGGCGTTGCGGCTCGCGGCGCAGGCGCTCGAGGTCGACGAGAGCGACCTGGAGATCAACGACGGCGTCGTGTCGGTCAAGGGCGCCCCGGGCACCTCGATCGACCTCGGCACGCTCGCGGTCCTGTCCAACCCGCTGCGCTACGCCTTCGACGAGGCGTCGAAGGCCGCGACCCAGTTCGTCGTGGGTGACCCGGGCAAGCCGCCCGTGCCGGAGGGGGAGGAGCCGGGCCTGGAGGGCAAGGACTTCTACTCCCCGATGCGCTCGACCTTCGCCAGCGGCATCCACGCCGTCATCGTCGAGACCGACCCCGACACGGCCGAGATCGAGATCCTCAAGTACGCCGTGGTCCACGACTGCGGCACGCTGATCAACCCGCGCATCGTCGAGGGCCAGATCCACGGCGGGGTCGCGCAGGGGGTCGGCGGTGCCCTCTACGAGCGGATGGAGTACGACGAGAGCGGGCAGCTGCTCAACGCCTCGTTCATGGACTTCCTCATCCCCTACGTCACCGAGATCCCGAAGAAGATCGACATCGATCACCAGGTCACCCCCTCGCCGCTGAACCCGCTCGGGATCAAGGGCGCCGGCGAGGCCGGGGTCATCCCGACCGCGGCGGCGTTCGCCAGCGCGATCGAGGACGCCGAAGGCATCACGATCACGTCGATGCCCATCTCCCCGTCGCAGCTCTTCGACCTGCGTCTGCAGGCCGCGGCCGACGGCACCACGAACCAGGAAGGCACGAACTGATGAAGGTCAGCGGTACGGCGACACTCCAGGCCCCGGTCGAGCGGGTGTGGGAAGGGATCTTGGACCCCCAGGTGCTCGTCCGCACGATCCCGGGCTGCGAGCAGCTCGAGGAGACCGGCGAGCACCAGTACGCCATGGTGATCACCGCCGGGGTGGCCTCGATCAAGGGGACCTACCACGGCAAGGTGCAGCTCTCGGACCTGCACCAGCACGAGTCGCTGCTGATGCACGCCGAGGGCGCGAGCGCCGCCGGCACGATCAGCGTCGACGTGCGCGTGCGCTTCACCGACAACGGTGACGGCACCACCCAGATCGACTACGACGCCGACGCCATCGTGGGCGGCATGATCGGCGGGGTCGGACAGCGCATGCTGACCTCGGTGAGCAAGCGCATGGCCGGCGAGTTCTTCGGCAGCGTCGACAAGGCCCTGCGCGGGGAGCTGCCCGCCGCCGCTCCTGCCGCCGCCGAGACCCCGGCCGCCGCCGCGGTGGGCGAGGGGGTCGCCCCGGCGGCCCGTACGTTCGGTCCGCCGGCCGCGGCGAGCGCCGCGGGCGGCCAGGAGTTCGTCAAGGGCCTCGTCGCGGGTGCGGCGATCGCCCTGCTCGGTGTCGCCGTCGGCGCCGTCGCGGCCCGGCGCCGCTGACGAGGGGCCGGCGATGAGCAGCGACATCACCTGCTGGTCGACCGCCCGGGAGATGGCCGCCGCGGTCGCGGCGCGCGAGATCTCCGCCCGGGAGCTCCTCGAGCTGCACCTGGACCGGATCGAGGAGGTCAACCCGCAGGTCAACGCGCGGGTCAGCATCGACCCCGAGCGGGCACGCGCGGCGGCCGACGTCGCCGACCGGCGCACGATGAGCGGCGAGCCGCTCGGAGCGCTGCACGGGCTGCCGTACGCGGTCAAGGACACCCACGAGGTCGAGGGCTGGCGCACCACCTTCGGGTCGGTGCTGCGCTCCGACCACCGGCCCGAGCGCGACGAGCTGGTCGTGCAGCGGGTCCGGGAGGCCGGGGCGGTGATCGTGGCGAAGAGCAACGTGCCCGAGTTCGCTGCGGGCTCGCACACCTTCAACCGGATCTTCGGGACCACGCTGAACCCCTACGACACCACCCGGTCGGCCGGGGGCTCCAGCGGCGGCTCGTCCGCGGCGCTGGCCAGCGGGATGGTGCCGCTGGCCGACGGGTCCGACATGGGCGGCTCGCTGCGCAACCCGGCGTCGTTCTGCAATGTCGTCGGGATGCGCCCGTCGTTCGGGCGCGTCCCGCAGCTGCCCAACCCCAACATCTTCGAGACCACCTCGGTCCAGGGTCCGATGGCGCGCACGGTCGACGACCTCGCGCTGCTGCTCTCGGTGCTCGCCGGTCCGGTGCCGGGCAACCACGTGGGCCACGAGACGCCGGGTGCGCACTTCGCGCAGATCGAGCCCGTCAGCCTGGCCGGCACCCGGTTCGCCGTCTCCACCGACCTGGGCGGCGCCTTCGAGGTCGACCACCAGGTCGCCGGCGTCGTCCGCGCGCAGCGGGCGGTGCTGGAGTCGTTGGGCGCGGTGGTCGACGACGCCGCACCCGACCTCGCCGAGGCCGAGGACACCTTCCGCACCCTGCGGGCGTGGCACTTCCAGGCCTCGTACGGCGAACTGCTCGCCGCGCACCCGGAGGAGTTCAAGGTCTCCCTCGCCGACAACATCCGGATCGGGGCCGACCTCACCGGGCGGGACGTCGCGCGCGCCTACCGGCAGCGGACGGCGCTCGCGCAGCGGATGGAGGAGTTCTTCGCGACCTACGACGCGCTGGTCCTCCCGGTGAGCCAGGTGCCGCCGTTCCCGGCCGACCAGGAGTACCCGGCCGACATCAACGGCCAGGTGCAGGCGACCTACCTCGACTGGATGCGC
>JAJUII010000026.1 GCA_029265505.1 Aeromicrobium choanae | reverse complement strand
CCTGGCGCCGGCGGAGTCCATCGGCGCGATCATGGAGCTGTGTCAGTCGCGCCGCGGCCAGCTCAAGGGCATGGACTACCTGTCGGAGGACCGGGTCGAGATCCGCTACACGCTCCCGATGGGCGAGATCATGTTCGACTTCTTCGACGCGCTGAAGTCGCGCACGAAGGGCTACGCCTCGCTGAACTACGAGCCGTCCGGCGAGCAGGCCGCCGACCTGGTCAAGGTCGACATCCTGTTGCAGGGCGAGGTCGTCGACGCGTTCAGCGCGATCGTCCACCGCGACAGCGCCTACTCCTACGGCGTCGCCCTGGCGAGCAAGCTCAAGGAGCTCATCCCCCGGCAGCAGTTCGAGGTGCCCATCCAGGCCGCCATCGGTGCCCGGATCATCGCCCGCGAGAACATCCGCGCGATGCGCAAGGACGTGCTGGCCAAGTGCTACGGCGGTGACATCAGCCGCAAGCGCAAGCTGCTGGAGAAGCAGAAGGAAGGCAAGAAGCGGATGAAGATGGTCGGCCGGGTGGAGGTGCCCCAGGAGGCGTTCATCGCGGCGCTGTCGACCGGCGAGACCAAGTCCTCCTGACTCGACGGCGTCAGATCGCCCCGTACGACGCGACTCCCCGGTAGGGTGACGGACATCACATCCTCCGTCCGTCCCCGGGAGAGTCACGACATGGCAGTTTCCGCCGCCGAACAACTCAAGATCGTCGAGAACCGCGCTCGCAACGTCGGCGAGATGTTCCTCGACCGCGTCCGGGCATCCGGCCCTCGTGAGGCGTTCCGGTACCCCGACGAGAACGAGAACTGGGTGTCCATGACCTGGGCCGAGACCGGCGAGGAGGTCTCGAAGATCGCCGCCGGTCTGGTCGCACTCGGCATCGAGCCCGAACAGCGCGTCGCGATCGCCTCCAACACCCGGATCGAATGGATCCTGGCCGACCTGGCGGTGAACCTCGCCGGCGCCGCCACCACGACCGTCTACCCGACCACGGTCTCGGCCGACGTGGCCTACATCCTGTCGGACTCCGACAGCCGGATCGTCTTCGCCGAGGACGCCGAGCAGCTCGCCAAGCTGCGCGAGAAGCGCACCGAGCTGCCGAACGTCACGAAGGTCGTCCTGTTCGAGGGCGAGGCCGACGGCGACTGGGTCATCTCCCTCGACGAGCTCAAGCGCCTGGGTGCGGCGTATCTGGCCGAGCACCCCGACGTGCTGACCGAGCGCGTCGCGAACACCGACTCGGAGTCGCTCGCGACGCTCATCTACACCTCCGGCACGACCGGTCGACCCAAGGGCGTGCGCCTGGTCCACGACTGCTGGACCTACGAGGGTGCCGCCGTCGCGGCGCCGGGCTCGCTGAGCATCGACGACCTGGAGTACCGCTGGCTGCCGATGGCGCACTCCTTCGGCAAGGTGCTCGCCACCGCCCAGCTCGCCATCGGGTACCCGTGCGCGGTCGACGGCCGGGTGCCGAACATCGTCGACAACCTCGCGGTCGTCCGCCCCACGTTCATGGGCGCCGCCCCGCGCATCTTCGAGAAGGCCTACGGCCGCATCGTCGGCATGATGGAGGAGGAGGGAGGCGTCAAGCTCAAGCTCTTCCGCTGGGCCGAGCAGGTCGGCCTGCAGGTCTCGCGGCTGACCCGGGCGGGCAAGCCCGTCCCGTTGTCGCTGAAGATCCAGCACGCCGTGGCCGACAAGCTGGTCTTCAGCAAGATCCGTGCCCGGTTCGGCGGGCGGGTCCGGTTCTTCATCTCCGGCGCCGCGGCGCTCTCGACCGAGATCGCCGAGTGGTTCCACGCGGCCGGGATCCTGGTCATGGAGGGCTACGGGCTGACCGAGACCTCGGCCGGAGCGTTCGTCAACCACCCCGACGACTTCAAGATCGGCACCGTGGGCAAGGTGTTCCCCGGCTCTCAGGTCCGGATCGCCGAGGACGGCGAGATCCTCATCAAGGGGCCGAACGTCATGCGCGGCTACCACAACCTGGAGGGCGAGTCCGCCTCCGCGCTCACCGAGGACGGTTGGCTCGCCACGGGTGACATCGGCGAGCTGGACGAGGACGGGTTCCTGCGGATCACCGACCGCAAGAAGGACCTGTTCAAGACCTCCGGCGGCAAGTACGTCGCGCCGTCGCACATCGAGGGCCAGTTCAAGGCGATCTGTCCGCTCGCCAGCCAGATGGTCGTGCACGGCGCCGAGCGCAAGTTCTGCTCCGCGCTCATCACCCTCGATCCGGACGCCGTCGCCGCGTGGGCCGAGAGTCACGGCATGGCCGGTCGCCCCTATGCGGAGGTCGTCACCTCCGAGGAGATGAAGCGGGTCGTCGCCGGGCACGTCGAGGAGCTCAACTCGCGTCTCAACCGCTGGGAGACCATCAAGAAGTGGGCGATCCTGGAGAACGACCTGACCGTCGAGGCCGGCGAGATCACGCCGAGCATGAAGGTCAAGCGGCGCGTCGTCGAGGAGCACTACGCCGACATCCTCGACTCGTTCTACGCCGAGGGCTGAGCCGCGCGACCCCCGTCCGGACGCCACGTACTCTGGGTGCGTGGCGTTCGGCATCTATCTGCACGTGCCGTTCTGCTCGGTGCGGTGCGGCTACTGCGACTTCAACACCTACACGGCCGACGACCTGGGCGGACCGGACGTCTCGGGGGCGTCCCGTGCGACGTACATCGACTCGGCGCTGTCGGAGCTGCAGCGCGTCCCGCGGCGCACCGTCGACACCGTCTTCGTCGGGGGTGGCACCCCCACGCAGCTGCCCGCCGCCCACCTGGTGCGGTTCCTGCGCGAGGTGGACGCGCGCCTGGGCCTGGCGGCCGGCGCGGAGGTGACCACCGAGGCCAATCCCGACAGCGTCACGCCGGCGTCGTTGGCCGAGCTGCGCGCCGGCGGGTTCACCCGGATCTCGTTCGGGATGCAGTCGGCCGTGCCGCACGTGTTGGCCGTCCTCGACCGCACGCACGATCCCGAGCGCGTCCCGCAGGCGGTGGCCTGGGCGCGGGAGGCGGGGTTCGAGCAGGTGAGTCTGGACCTCATCTACGGCTCGCCGGGCGAGTCGATGGACGACTGGCGCCGGACGGTCGAGGAGGCGCTGTCGATGGAGCCGGACCACGTCAGCGCCTACGCGCTGATCGTGGAGGAGGGCACCGCGTTCGCCCGCAAGGTGCGCCGCGGCGAGGTGATCATGCCGGACGACGACGAGACCGCGGACAAGTACCTGCTGGCCGACGACCTGCTCTCCGCGGCCGGGCTGCACTGGTACGAGCTGTCGAACTGGGCTCGCGACGAGGCCTCGCGAAGCCGGCACAACCTCGGCTATTGGAACGGCTCCCAGTGGTGGGGGATCGGTCCGGGGGCGCACTCCTTCCTCGACGGCGAGCGCTGGTGGAACGTCAAGCATCCCGCCGCCTACGCCCGACGGCTCGCGGCGGGGCAGAGCCCGCGTGCCGACGGTGAGCGGCCCGACGCCCGCGCACGCCACCTCGAGGATGTGATGCTGCGGATCCGCCTCGCCGAGGGGATCGAACGCTCCCTCCTCGGCGACGTGGACGAGCTGATCGACGAGGGCTGGCTCGAACCGCGCGGTGACCGCGTCGTCCTCACCCGCGCCGGCCGGCTGATGGCCGACCACGTGGTGCGCCGCGTCACCTGACCGTGCGGCACGAGCGGTTGTCCGGGTGCGCCGCGCCGTGTTGAGTGGGGGCATGACACCGCTGCCCTCCGCCCGTCCCTCGGTCGACCACGGCGTCCACTCCGAGGTGGGGACCCTGCGCAAGGTGCTGGTCTGTGCGCCGGGTCTGGCGCACGAGCGACTGACGCCCAGCAACTGCGACGACCTGTTGTTCGACGACGTGCTGTGGGTCGAGCGAGCCCAGCGGGATCACCACGACTTCGTCCGGGCGATGATCGACCGGGGGATCGAGGTCGTGGAGCTGCACGACGTGCTCGCCGAGACGATGGCCGATCCGGTGGCCCGCGGCTGGCTGCTGGACCGCAAGATCACCGCCAACGAGGTCGGGCTCGGCCTCGTCGACGAGACGCGCGCGTTCCTGGACGAGCTCGAGCCCGCCGCGCTGGCGCGGTTCCTCATCGGCGGTCTGTCCACGCGCGACCTGCCTGGCGACCTCGCCCCGGGGTACCGCGCCCTCGTCCACGAGGCGCTCGGGGGTCACGAGTACCTCATGCCCCCACTGCCGAACACCCTCTACACGCGGGACACGACCTGCTGGGTCCACGACGGTGTCTCGCTGAATCCGCTGTTCTGGCCGGCGCGCAAGGACGAGACCCTGCTGATGAAGGCGATCTACGAGTTCCATCGCGAGTTCGCCGGATCGACCGTGTGGTGGGGCGACCCCGAGCGCGACTGGGGGTCGGCGACGCTGGAGGGCGGCGACGTGCTCGTCGCCGGGGACGGGGTCGTCCTCGTCGGGATGAGCGAGCGGTCGAGCCGTCAGGGCGTCACCCAGTTCGCCGCGGCGCTGTTCGCCCACGGAGCCGCACGGGAGGTGATCGTCGCCGGGATGCCGAAGTTGCGTGCCGCGATGCACCTCGACACCGTGTTCACCTACGCCGATCGTGACGTGGTGACCGTCTACCCGGACATCGTCGACGTCATCCGCCCGTTCACGATCGTCCCCGCCGACGGCAAGGCGGGCATCGAGGTGATCGAGCACGGGACGACCCCGTTCCTCGAGGTCGTCGCCCGGGCGACCGGCGTCGGCAGGTTCCGCGTCGTGGAGACCGGAGGGAGCGAGTACGACACCGAGCGCCAGCAATGGGACAGCGGCAACAACCTCGTCGCGCTGGAGCCCGGCGTGGTGATGGCGTACGACCGGAACACGCACACGAACTCGCTGTTGCGTCAGGCCGGGATCGAGGTCATCGAGATCGTCGGCGCCGAGCTCGGTCGCGGTCGCGGGGGAAGCCACTGCATGACCTGTCCGCTCGTGCGGGATCCGGTGCGCTGAGTCAGCCGACCGTGACGAAGTCGATCAGCTCCTCGACACGCCCGAGGAAGGCCGGCTCCAGGTCCGTCCACGACTCGACGCGTCCGAGGATCGTCCGCCAGGCTCGGGCGACGTCGGCCTGGCTCTCGTGCGGCCAGCCCAGGTGGGCGCAGACGCCCCGCTTCCAGTCGGTGCCGCGCGGGATCGACGGCCAGGCGTCCATGCCGAGCCGTTGTGGCTTGACCGCCTGCCAGACGTCGACGTAGGGGTGGCCGACGACCAGCACGTGCGGCACGTGGGCGACCTCGTCGGCGAGCCGCTGCTCCTTCGATCCGGGGACGAGGTGATCGACCAGGACCCCGAGTCGCCGGTCGGCGTCGGGAGCGAAGTCGCGCACGACGGCGGCGAGGTCGTCGATCCCGCCGAGGTGCTCCACCGCGACTCCCTCGGCCCGCAGGTCGTCGCCCCAGACCTTCTCGACGAGCTCGGCGTCGTGGCGTCCCTCGACGAAGATGCGACTCGGCAGCGCCACCTTGGCCCGCCGGTCGCTCGCGATGCGCGAGCCCGATGCGGTGCGGGTGGGCGCCGTCGGCGCCTTCGGCGCGGGCGCGACGAGCACGACCGGCCTGCCCTCCAGCAGAAAGCCCGGACCGAGAGGGAAGACCTTGCGACGCATCCGGCGGTCCTCCAACTCGACCGTGCCCAGGTCGCGCTCGACGCGCATGATCTCGCCGACGAAGCCGGTCGCGACCTCCTCGACCACCAGGCCCGGCTCGGCGGCCGCCTCGGTCGACCGGCCGCGCGGCGGGCGACGCCAGTCGCCGGCGAGCACGTCGGAGCCGTACCGGTCACGCATCGCCGAACCACACCCCGAGGAGTCGCTGGTGGAATGCCTCAACGTCGTCCTTGGAGCCGCTGTCGAGGGTCTCGTCGACGATGAGGCCGAGCGCGAGATCGACCGCGGCGGGCCACGAGTCGGGCACGGTGGCGGGGATCTCGTCGGTGACCAGGGCGCCCAGGGCCACCTCCGGCGTGTGCCCGGGCCGCGTCACGACCATCACCAGCTCGCCGCCCTCGGGGCCGTCGCCCAGGTGGGAGACCTCGACGAACGTCTCGCCGACCGACGTCGCCCACACCGCCGCCATCGCCCCGCCGCGCGACTCGTGGGCGATCGTCGAGCCGTCGGGCGCGGTCACGGCGTAGGGCGTGTAGACCAGGACCTGATCACCGTCGACGACCTCGATCGTGCCGTCGTCACGGATGGACACCTCGCTCACCCCGACAGGCTGCCATGTGCGGTCGAACGCTTCGCGGAGGCTCACCGCCGTGATCGCGCCGGTAGACTTGGCACTGCAACGGGTCGACTGCCAGACGTCGTGGAGGTGAGCGCGCGTGATCGAGGACCGCCGCCTGAACGTGCTGCGCGCGATCGTCGAGGACTATGTCTCCACCCAGGAGCCCGTCGGGTCGAAGGCCCTGCTCGAACGCCACCGACTCGGGGTCTCCTCGGCGACCATCCGCAACGACATGGCCGCGCTGGAGGAGGAGGGCTACCTGACCTCGCCCCACACCAGTGCCGGTCGGATCCCGACGGACAAGGGGTACCGGATGTTCGTCGACCGGCTCGCCGAGGTCAAGGCGCTGTCGGCGGCCGAACGGCGTGCCATCGAGACGTTCCTGTCCGGAGCGCTCGACATCGACGACATCGTGATGCGCAGCGTCAAGATCCTGGCGCAGCTGACCAATCAGGTCGCGATCGTGCAGTACCCCTCGCTGACCCGGTCCACGGTCCGCCACATCGAGCTCGTGGCGCTGGAGCATGCGCGCGTGCTGATCGTCGTCATCACCAGCAGCGGCCGCGTCGAGCAGCGGGTCGTGGAGCTGTCGGAGGAGCCCGACGAGCAGCTGCTGGCCGACCTGAAGTCGCGCATCGTGCGCGCCACCATCGGCGAGCGGCTTCCCGAGGCGTCGGTCCGGCTGGCTGAGCTGATCGACACCTTCGGCGCCGAGGACCGGCAGGTGGTCACCTCGATCGTCACGACCCTGGCGAACCTGTTCTCCAACGAGCGCTCCGACGCGCGCGTGGCGGTCGGCGGCACCGCCAACCTGGCCCGGTTCGGCGCGGACTTCGACACGTCGATCCGGCCGGTGCTGGAGGCGATGGAGGAGCAGGTCGTCCTGCTGCACCTGCTCGGTGAGGCGACCAGCGGTCCGCGCGTGCGCATCGGCGCCGAGACCGGGCTGGAGGACCTCACCGGCACCGCCGTGGTGTCCAGCACGTACGGCCCGGCCGGGCAGGCGTTGGCCCAGTTGGGTACGGTCGGCCCGTCGCGGATGGACTACCCGGCCACGATGGCCGCCGTCGGGGCCGTGGCCCGCTACGTCGGCCGCATCCTGGCCGACGGCTGAGCGCACGAACCTGCCGAAAGAGAAGAGATCTTGGACTACTACGAAGTGCTGGGCGTCTCGCGCGACGCGACGGCCGAGGAGCTGAAGAAGGCGTACCGCAGGCTTGCGCGCCAGCTGCACCCGGACGTCAACGACGCCCCCGACGCCGCCGAGCGGTTCAAGGAGGTCACCACCGCCTACGAGGTGCTCTCCGATCCGCAGAAGCGTGCGATGTACGACCGCGGGGGCGACCCGTTCGCCTCCTCCGGTGGCATGGGCGGCGGCTTCGGGCAGGGCTTCAGCTTCGACGACATCATGGACGCGTTCTTCGGTCAGAGCGCGTCCCGCGGTCCGCGCCCGCGGGCCCAGCGCGGCTCCGACGCGCTGCTGCGCCTGACGATCAGCCTCGCCGAGGCGGCGTTCGGCGTCACCCGCGAGATCAAGGTCGACACCGCGATCACCTGCGAGCTGTGCGGCGGCACCGGCGCGAACGCCGGCTCCGAGCCGGTCACCTGTGGCACCTGTCACGGGCACGGCAACGTCCAGCACGTCCAGCGCTCGCTGCTCGGCGACATCCGCACCTCGCGGACCTGCCCGGTCTGCCACGGCTACGGCACGGTCATCCCCGATCCCTGCCGCGAGTGCGCCGGTGAGGGCCGAGTGCGCTCGCGTCGCACCCTGAAGGTCAACGTCCCCGCGGGGGTGGACGACGGCAACCGGATCCAGCTCGCCGGTCAGGGCGAGGTCGGCGCCGGCGGCGGCCCGGCCGGTGACCTCTACATCGAGATCAAGGTCGCGTCGCACCCGTTCTTCACCCGCCAGGGCACCGAGCTGATCTGCCAGGTCACGCTGCCGATGACGGCCGCGGCGCTCGGCACGCGTCTGGACCTGCCGACGCTCGACGCCGAGCGCGAGGACGCACCCGAGGGGACGCCGACGACAGTGTCGATCGACGTGCCGCCCGGGACCCAGTCCGGCGACACGCTGGTGGCGCCCGGCTTCGGCGTGCCTCGGCTGCGTGGCACGTCCCGCGGTGACCTCACCGTGCAGATCGTGGTCGAGACGCCGCGCGACCTCGACGACGAGCAGCGGGCGCTGCTGGAGAAGCTCGCGGCGGCCCGGAACGAGCAGCATCCCGAGCCGGTGATGTCGCAGACCTCGCGCACCGTCTTCAGCAGGATCCGCGACGCGTTCAAGTGACCGGCCCGCGGTGGCTAGAGTCGTCGCATGGCCACTGACTGCATCTTCTGCAAGATCGTCGCCGGCGAGATCCCGGCGGAGAAGGTCGCCGAGACCGACACCACGCTCGCCTTCCGCGACATCAACCCCAAGGCGCCGCTGCACGTCCTGGTGATCCCCAAGGTGCACCATCCCGACGCCGCCTCGCTCGCGTCGGCGGAGCCGCAGATCGCGGCCGAGGTCCTCAGCCAGGCGGGGGTGGTGGCCCGGCAGGAGGGATACGAGGACTACAACCTCGTGTTCAACACCGGGGCCGGGGCCGGACAGACGGTGTTCCACGCGCACGTCCACGTGCTGGGCGGGCTGGACGCGTCGAAACTCTTCCTGGCCTGATCGGAACCGCCTCGTCGGAGGGGCACCACGGTCAGGCCGCTGCCGGTAGGATCGACAGGGTATGACAGACGACACATCCGTGCCACGGCACACGGTCACGATTCCGACCTCGGTGCCGCTGGTCGCCCTGTTCGGCCCCGCCGACGAGTTCCTCCGGTTGATCGAGACCTCCTTCGACGCGCGCATCCACGCGCGCGGCAACGAGGTGACCGTCGCGGGCGATCCGGCCGAGGCCGCCTTGGTCGAACGCCTCCTCGACGAGCTCGTGACGATGTTGCGCACGGGCCAGGCCCTCAGCGCCGAGACCGTCGAGCGGAGCATCTCGATGCTGCGCACCGAGACGACCGAGCGACCGGCCGAGGTGCTGAGCCTGAACATCCTGTCCAACCGCGGGCGGACCATCCGCCCGAAGTCGCTCAACCAGAAGCGCTACGTCGACGCGATCGACGCACACACGATCGTCTTCGGCATCGGGCCCGCCGGCACCGGCAAGACCTACCTGGCGATGGCCAAGGCCGTCCAGGCGCTGCAGGCCAAGGAAGTCACCCGGATCATCCTCACGCGACCCGCGGTCGAGGCGGGGGAGCGGCTCGGCTACCTGCCCGGCACGCTCAGCGAGAAGATCGACCCGTACCTGCGTCCGCTGTACGACGCGCTGCACGACATGATCGACCCCGAGACGATCCCGAAGCTGCTCACCTCGGGCGTCATCGAGGTCTCTCCGCAGGCGTTCTTGCGCGGCCGCTCGCTCAACGACGCGTTCATCATCCTCGACGAGTCGCAGAACACCACGGCCGAGCAGATGAAGATGTTCCTGACCCGCCTCGGCTTCGGTTCCAAGATGGTCGTCACCGGCGACGTCTCCCAGGTCGACCTGCCCGGCGGCGCCGTCAGCGGGCTGCGGGTCGTGCAGAGCATCCTGGCCGACGTGCGCGACATCCACTTCGCCACGCTCACCAGCAACGACGTCGTGCGGCACCGCCTCGTCGGCAAGATCGTCGCCGCCTACGACGACTACGAAGCTCACGGGCGCACTCGCCCCGAGGCCGCAGGGGGAGTGCATGACCGTCGACGTCCTCAATGAGTCCGGGGTCGAGGTCGACGTCGCCGCGCTGACCTCGCTCTGCCGCTTCGTGATGCGTCGGATGCGCCTCCACCCGCAGACCGAGATGACCCTGCGGCTGGTCGACCCCGAGACCATCGCGACGCTGAACGAGCAGTGGATGGGCAAGAAGGGTCCGACCGACGTCCTGTCGTTCCCGATGGACGAGCTCACCCCGGGACGCGAGGGGCCCGAGCCGGGCTATCTGGGCGACATCGCGCTGTGCCCGCAGGTCGCCGAGCAGCAGGCGCCGGCCGCCGGTCACGACCGCGACGACGAGATGGCGCTGCTCGCCGTCCACGGCATCCTGCACCTGCTCGGCTACGACCACGCCGAACCCGAGGAGCACGCCGAGATGTTCGGCATCCAGGGCCGGCTGCTCGTCGAATGGGCCGACCCGGCGCTACGGGAGGACTGAGCCCCGGTGAGCATGTCCGCGGTGCTGCTCGCGGTGGTCCTGGTCCTGCTGGCGGGTCTGCTGACCGCCGTCGAGGCCGCCATCTCGACCTTCTCCAAGGCTCGCGCCGAGGAGCTGACCGAGGAGGGCGTGGCCGGGGCCAGGCGGCTGTCGAGGATCCTGGAGGACCCGGCGCCCTACCTGAACTCGGTGCTCCTGCTGCGCATCGTCGCCGAGACGGCCGGCATCGTGCTGGTCGCCGCGATCGTCGCGGATCTGGTCGAAGGCTACTGGCAGAACGTGGCGATCGCGGTCGCGATCATGGCGCTGGTCTCCTTCGTCGTCATCGGGGTCGGCCCGCGCACCCTGGGCCGCCAGCACTCGGAGCGGATCGCCGTCGCGTCGTCACTGCCGGTCATCGTCGTGACGGTGCTGCTCGGTCCGCTGCCCCAGGTGCTCATCCGCATCGGCAACGCCCTCACGCCCGGCAAGGGATTCGCCGAGGGGCCGTTCGCGTCCGAGGTCGAGGTGCGCGAGCTGGTCGACCTCGCAGCGGCCAGCTCGGTGATCGAGTCGGGCGAGTCGAAGATGATCCAGTCGGTGTTCGAGCTGGGCGACACCCTGGTCCGCGAGGTCATGGTCCCGCGGACCGACCTGGTCTACATCGAGCGGCACAAGACGCTGCGTCAGGCGATGTCGCTGTGCCTGCGCAGCGGGTTCTCGCGCATCCCGGTGATCGGGGAGAGCCTCGACGACGTCATCGGCATGGCGTACCTCAAGGACCTCACCAAGCGGGTCTTCGACAACCACGCCGCCGAGACGACCGAGAAGGTCGACTCGATCTGTCGGCCGTGCATGTTCGTGCCCGACACGAAGCGGGCCGACGAGCTCCTGCGGGAGATGCAGGCTCAGCGCACGCACGTCGCGATGGTGGTCGACGAGTTCGGCGGCACCGCCGGGATGGTCACGATCGAGGACATCCTCGAGGAGATCGTCGGCGAGATCACCGACGAGTACGACGACGAGCCCGACGAGCGCGAGCCCCTGTCGGACGGGGCGTGGCGAGTCAGCGCCCGGTTCGACGTCGACGATCTCGAGGAGCTGTTCGGCGTCCGCGTCGAGGACGACGACGTCGACTCGGTCGGCGGGCTGATGGCCAAGCATCTGGGCACGGTCCCCATCCCCGGGGCGGTCGTGGAGGTGGGGGGCCTGCGCTTCGAGGCGCAGGCGCCGCAGGGTCGGCGGAACCGCATCGGCCGGGTGGTCGTCTCCCGTGTCGAGCCGCAGGACGTGACCGCCGAGGCCTGACCGGGGCCGGTACATTCGAGGCATGGAACTGCCCCCCGAGGACGCCAAGCTCGTCACCCTCGCGCGCGCCTCACGCGCCCGTCTCCAGGTCGCCCAGGGGGCCGCAGTGCGCGATCTCGACGGGCGGACCTACGCGGCGGCGACCGTCCGGCTCGGGTCGCTGAGCATCCCGGCGCTGGATCTCGCGGTGGCGATGGCCGTGTCGTCGGGGGCGAAGGGTCTGGAGGCCGCCGCCTTGGTGACCGAGGGCGACGTCCCGGTCACCCTCGACGCCGTCGTCGAGTTCGGCGGTCGGGGCGTGACCGTCGTGGTCGCCGATCCGGCCGGCGTCGTCGACTCGGTGCTGACGACATGAGTGAGTCCACGTTCCGCTCGGGGTTCGCCTGCTTCGTCGGTCGCCCCAACGCCGGCAAGTCGACGCTCACCAACGCGCTGGTCGGCGAGAAGGTCGCGATCACGTCGTCGCGACCGCAGACCACCCGCCATGTCATCCGCGGTCTGGTGCACCGCGAGCACGCCCAGCTCGTGCTGGTCGACACGCCCGGACTGCACAAGCCCCGCACTCTGTTGGGGCAGCGCCTCAACGACTTGGTGCGTACCACGTGGGCCGAGGTCGACACGATCGGCATGTGCCTGCCGGCGGACCAGCGGATCGGTCCGGGCGATCGCTTTCTCGTCAAGGAGCTCGCCGCACTGCGCCGCAAGCCGATCTTCGCGATCGCGACCAAGACGGACCTGGTGACGCGTGACCGGCTCGCCGAGCACCTTGCGCAGATCGCGGAGGTGGGCGCCGAGCTGGGTCTGGACTGGCACCAGGTCGTTCCGGTGTCGGCGGTCGCCGGGGACCAGGTCGACCTGCTGGCCGATCTGCTGATCGAGACCCTCCCGCCCGGTCCGCCGCTCTATCCGGAGGGCCAGCTCACCGACGAGCCGGAGGAGACCCTGATCGCCGAGATCATCCGGGAGGCCGCGTTGGAGGGGGTGCGCGACGAGCTGCCGCACTCGCTCGCCGTGGTGGTGGAGGAGATCGTCCCGCGTCAGGACCGTCCCGCGGACCGGCCGCTGCTGGACGTGCGGGCGAACGTGTACGTCGAACGCGACAGTCAGAAGGGCATCGTCATCGGCAAGAAGGGGGCCCGGCTCAAGCAGATCGGGACCGACTCCCGCGGCCAGATCGAGCGTCTGCTCGGCACGCCGGTCCATCTGGACCTGCACGTCAAGATCGCCAAGGACTGGCAGCGCGATCCGCGCCAGCTCCGCCGCCTCGGCTTCTGAGCCACACCGTCACCCCGCGGACCGGCGCGGGCGGTCGCCGGGTGCATGGGCGACCACGGCCTGGGTGAGGCGATCGAGCAGCTCCGACTCGAGTCTCCACCGCTGCCAGTACAGCCGGACGCGGGTGACCGAGCGTCCGAGCCGCACCAGGGCGCCCGACTCGATGCCGTGCCTGGCCTGCGACTCGGGCAGCATCCCCCAGCCGAGCCCGGCTTCGACGGCGGCACGGAAGTCGTCCGAGGACGGCACGGTGTGCACGACGTCCGGCTCGGCGTCGGTGTGGCGGGCGAGCTCCTCGTGCTGCAGCCGGTCCTTGGCGTTGAACACCACCATGGGCATGGCGGCCCAGTCGGGCCGCCCCGACGATCCCAGCAGACGCCGATGGGCGACCGGCAGGTACCGCATCGCGCCCAGTGGCGTCACCGAGCACCCTTGGACGGGCGTGGGGTCGTAGGTGACCGCGGCCATGACCTCGCCCCGTCGGAGCAGGTCGTCGGTGTGACGCTCGTCCTCGATCATGAGTCGCAGAGCCACGCCGTCCCACTGCGCGATCCGGTCGAGCACCGGCCGGAACCAGGTGGCCGTCGAGTCGGCGTTGACCGCGACGGCCAGCTCGGACGGCCCGTGCGCGACGGCCTCGGCGAAGGCGAGGGCGAGCTGCCGCCCCAGCCGGACCAGCGGCCACCCGGCCTCGGTCGGGACGCAGGGGGATCCGCGGCCGACGACGACGCGACCGACGGCGGTCTCCAGCGCCCGGATACGCTGACTGACCGCGCTCGGCGTGACGTGCAGCCGCTCGGCGGCCGCCTCGAACGACCCGGTGTCCGCGATCGCCACCAGCGTCTGGAGTTGAGCCGGGGTGGGGTGCACGTGCCCAGTGAAGCAGATCTTCATGAAGCACAGAAAGATTCGCTGGACTTCACCGGCGTCGACCCGAACGATGGACGGGTGCTCACCGCCGCGGTCACCGGTCTGGTCACCGGCCTCTCCCTGATCGTCGTCATCGGCGCCCAGAACGCGTTCGTCCTGCGTCAGGGCGTCCGCCGCGTCCACGTCGGGCTGGTCGTCGCCGTGTGCGCGATCTCCGACGTCGTGCTCATCCTCGCCGGGGTCGCCGGCATCGGGGCGGTCGTGGACCGAGCCGGTCGACTGATCGACATCGTGACCTGGTTCGGCGTGGCCTTCCTGGTCGCCTACGGTGTGCTGTCGATCCGCCGGGCATGGCGCCCGGAGCGGCTGGAGACCACCGGCGCGGCGCTCGCCTCGCCCGGCGCGGCCGCCGCGCAGACGCTCGCGCTGACCTGGCTCAACCCGCACGTGTACCTCGACACGGTCGTCCTGTTGGGCTCGATCGCCCAGACGCACGGCGGCGCGGGGCGGTGGTGGTTCGGCCTCGGCGCCTGTCTCGGCAGCATCCTGTGGTTCGGCGGTCTCGGGTTCGGGGCGAGTCGACTGGCTCCGCTGCTCGCCCGCCCGCGGGCCTGGCAGGTGCTCGACGTCCTGATCGGCATGGTCATGATCGCGGTCGCCGTCTCGCTGGTCTGGTGAGCGGCAGCATCATCGCGCACGATGGAGGACGTGGACCCCGTCGACGCACTGCGTGAGATCGCCTTCTGGCTCGAGCGCGAGCGCGCGTCGACCTACCGCGTGGAGGCATTCCGCACCGCGGCGGCCCTGCTGTCGGGTCTGAGCGCCGAGGAGATCGCCGAGCGTGCCCGCACCGGCACGCTCCGGCGGATGAAGGGCCTCGGGCCACGCACCACGACGGTGGTGGAACAGGCGCTCCACGGCGCGGTGCCCGCGTACCTGGCCGACCTGCGGGCCCGCAACGCCGAGCCGCTCGCGTCCGGTGGCGCCGAGCTTCGCGCCCGGCTGCGTGGCGATCTGCACAGCCACACCGACTGGTCCGACGGCGGGAGCACGATCGAGGAGATGGCGCGCGCCGCCGCTTGGCGCGGTCGGGAGTACCAGGCGATCACGGATCACTCGCCGCGCCTGACGATCGCCAACGGCCTGAGCCGGGAGCGGCTCGAGCGGCAGCTGGAGGCGCTCGCCGAGGTCGACGCCGAGATGGACGGCGTGACGCTGCTGAGCGGCATCGAGGTGGACGTCCTCGACGACGGGACCCTCGACCAGGACGACGACCTGCTGGCCGAGCTCGACGTGGTGGTCGCGAGCGTGCACTCCAAGCTCTCCCTGGAGCCGCGCGCCATGACGCACCGGATGCTCGCGGCGGTGTCGAACCCGCGCACCGACGTACTGGGCCACTGCACGGGTCGACTCGTCGAGGGCTCGCGAGGGCGACGTCGCGAGTCGCGGTTCGACGCCGAGGCGGTGTTCGCCGCCTGTGCCGAGCACGGCGTCGCGGTCGAGATCAACTCACGGCCCGAGCGGCAGGATCCGCCGGACCGACTGATCGACCTGGCCATCGAGCTCGGGTGCCTGTTCGCGATCGACACCGACGCACACGCACCCGGACAGCTGGACTTCCTCGACCACGGCGCCGAGCGCGCCGCCGCACGCGGGGTCGGCCCCGAGCGCATCGTGACCACCTGGCCGCTCGAACGCCTGCGGGCCTGGCTGGGACGTCACCGCTGAGCGGTCACATCAGCAGCGCGGCCATCGTCGCGCCGAGCTCGCGGGCCGCCGCCAGGTGCGGCTCGACGTCACCGGTGAACACCAGCGGCGGAGCCGCCAGGCTCCACTGCAGTCCCGTGGTGATCGACTCCATGGCGCGCTCGGCGCCGATCGTGTCGTAGCCGCCGCGGATCCAGTAGGAGAACGGCCGCTTCGCGGTCGGCTCCCGCACGTCGTTGTAGACCGAGTCGAAGAAGTGCTTGAGCGCGCCGGAGATGTAGCCGAGGTTGGCGCTCGTGCCGAGCAGATAGCCGTCCGCCGCCAGCACGTCCTCGACGGTGGCCTCGAGCGCCGGTCGGACGACGACCTCGACTCCCTCGATGTCCGGGTCGTTCGCGCCGGCGAGCACCGCCTCGGCCAGCGAGACCAGGCGCGGGGTGGGGCAGTGGTGGACGACGAGCAGGCGGGCCATGTGCTCCACCGTAGCGCCGAGGAGGCGGGCGAAGCCGTGCGGCGGATTGCTCGGGGCGCCTAGGATCGGCGCATGGACTTCGCCGCCGCAGCCCAGTCCGTCCTCGAGAACGTCGGCCGGGTGATCGACGGGAAGCAGGCTGCGATCGAGACGGCGCTCGTGGTCGCCCTGGCGGAGGGCCACCTGCTGATCGAGGACGTCCCCGGGGTCGGCAAGACCGCGTTGGCCCGCGCGCTCGCACGGTCGGTCGACTGCTCGGTCCGTCGGATCCAGTTCACCCCCGACCTCCTGCCGTCCGACGTCACCGGGGTGTCGGTGTTCGACCAGTCGACGGCGGGGTTCGAGTTCAAGCCCGGCGCCGTGTTCGCCAACATCGTCGTCGCCGACGAGATCAACCGCGCGTCGCCCAAGACCCAGTCGGCCCTGCTGGAGGCGATGGAGGAGCGGCAGGTCTCGGTCGACGGGACGACGTACCCGCTCCCGGCCCCCTTCATGGTCGTCGCGACCCAGAACCCCTTCGAGATGGAGGGCACCTACGTGCTCCCCGAGGCGCAGCGCGATCGCTTCACGGCGCGGATCTCGCTGGGCTATCCGGATCTCGCCGCCGAGCTGGAGATGGTCCGTGACCGCGACCTGGGGGACCCGGCGTCGCGTCTGGAGCCGGTGATCGGCGCGGACGACCTGCAGCAGATGATCGAGCACGCGCGCGGGGTGCACGTCGCCGACTCCGTGGAGCGGTACGTGGTCGAGCTGGCCCGCGCCACCCGGGAATCGCCTGACCTGCGGCTCGGTGCCAGTCCGCGGGCGACCCTCCAGCTGATCCGCGCCGCGAAGTCCCTCGCCGCCGTCCGCGACCGGGAGTTCGTCCTGCCCGACGACGTCGTCGAGCTGGTCCCGGTGGTCTTCCCGCATCGACTCGTCACCTTGCGCGGTGGGGGCTCGGCCGACGAGGTCGTCGCCGAGATCCTGCGCCGCGTGCCGGTCTGACATGTGGCTCACGGGACGTGCCGTCGCGCTGCTGGCCGCCGCCGCGGTGAGCTTCGTGGTGGCGGTGACCGTCGGCGTCCCGAGCCTGCTCTACGTCGCCGGGCTGTGCGTCGGTCTGGTGTTCTGCGCGATCGCCCTCACCTGGTTCGCCCGTCCACGGGTGGAGGCGGTGCGGCACGTGT
>JAJUII010000149.1 GCA_029265505.1 Aeromicrobium choanae | reverse complement strand
GTGGCGACGAACGACGCCACCCCGAGCGCCAGGTCGAGCCAGAACCACCACCGCACGTGCCGCCACTGGTACTCGGCGAGCTGTGCCCACGCGATCGCCGAGATCAGCAGCACGAGTGCGATGCGCCAGACGTGCCCCCACGTGGTGATGGGCGCAGGGGTCGGACTCACGGCTTCAGGATAGGTCCGCCCGGCCGAGCCTCACATCGAGCCGACGGCCGAGCCGACCCCCTACTTTCGGCTGAGGACTCCAGCGTGTCGGCGACTGTTCCCGGGGCCGGTCCGTCCGGCAGGGTGGACCCATGATCGAAGTCCAGAACCTGTCCAAGTCGTACGGCGACTTCACCGCCGTCGACGACGTCTCGTTCGCGTGCCGCCCGGGCCGGGTCACCGGCTTCCTGGGGCCGAACGGTGCGGGCAAGTCCACGGCGATGCGGATGATCGCCGGACTGACCCGACCGTCGAAGGGCACCGCGACGATCGACGGCGTCGAGTACACGGCCATCCCCAACCCGGCCACCCAGGTGGGGGTGCTGCTGGACGCCTCGGCTCAGCACGGCGGACGGACCGGGCGGGAGGTCCTGACGATCGGCGCCCGCATGATGGGCCTTCCCGCCTCGCGGGTCGACGAGATGCTCGCCCTGGTCGGCCTGACCGACAAGGAGGCCAAGCGGCGCGTGCGCAACTACTCGCTCGGCATGCGTCAGCGTCTCGGCATCGCACACGCCCTGCTGGGGGATCCGAAGGTGCTCATCCTTGACGAGCCGGCGAACGGGCTCGACCCGGCGGGCATCCACTGGATGCGCCGGCTGTTGCGCGAGTACGCCAACCGTGGTGGCACCGTGATGCTCTCGTCGCACCTGCTGCACGAGATCCAGATCATCGCCGACGATCTCATCGTCATCGGCAACGGCCGGATCGTCGCCAGCGGCACCAAGGAGGAGCTGCTGCGCGTCGCCGGGACGCGGGTGCGCGCCCGCGACATGGCCGCCCTGGAGTCGGCGCTGACCGCGGCGGGACTGACGTTCGAGGTCGCCGGCGACGCCGTGACCTCGACCGCCTCGCCGGAGGAGGTCGGCCAGGCCGCCGCGGACGCCGGCGTCGCCCTGGTCGAGCTGCGCGAGTCCGACAGCGCGGGCCTGGAGGAGATGTTCCTGCAACTGACGTCCTCGAACCAGCGCGACGTCATCACCACCGAAGGAGTCCCCGCATGAGCACGGCCACGACCGACCCCACGATCGACCTGAGCCGTCCCGGCGTGCCGTTCGGCCGCGAGGTCCGGGTCGAGATCCGCAAGATGATCGACACCCGCGGCGGCGTGTGGCTCTTCGCCATCACCGCGCTGTTCATCCTGCTGGCGATGGGCCTGACGCTGCTCGTCCTCGGGCTCAACGAGGATGCGACGATCACCGCGAGCGGCTTCGGCGAGATCATGGCGCTGCCGGTGTCGATCCTGCTGCCCGTGTTCGCGATCCTCATCGTCACGAGCGAGTGGAGCCAGCGGACCCATCTGACCACGTTCACGCTGCAGCCGCACCGGGGCCGGGTGATCCTGGCGAAGTTCGTCGCCGTCACGACGTTGGCGATCGGCACGATCGTCGCCGCGGCCGTGTTCGGCGCCCTCGGCAACGCCCTCTACGGCGTCATCACCCCGCACGACCCGGTGTGGAACCTGCCGGTCGCCGACCTGGCCTGGATCGTCGCTCAGCAGTTGCTGTTCTTCTGGATGGCCTTCGCCCTGGCGATGCTGTTGCTGAACACCCCGGCCGCGATCGCCGTGTTCTACGTGGCCTCGATGATCCTGCCGTTCATGGTCTACCCGATCCTGATGGCGATGTTCCAGTGGGCCCGCGACCTGCTGCCGTGGCTCAACATGGACTACGCCGTGATGATGGTGCGCACGGAGGCGACGTTCCTCGGCGATCCGATCGAGGTCGGCGTCGTCGACTACCTGCGCCTCGCGTTCACGGTGACCCTCTGGATCGTGCTGCCCGGTCTCCTGGGTGCGCTGCGCATCCGACGGACCGAGGTGAAGTGAGGCCGCGCCGTCCGCGCGATGGTCGGTCGCTAGGTTGGGTCCCATGACCGCCTCGCTGACCATCGCGCGTGACGGCGACGTCGCCGTGCTCACGCTGGCCCGACCCGACCGGCGCAACGCGCTCGACCTCGAGCTGTGCCGCGCCCTGCACGAGGCCGTCGAGGACGCCGTCGCCACGCAGGCTCGGGCGATCGTGGTGACGGGGGAGGGCTCGGCGTTCTGCGCGGGGGCCGACCTCGACGGCGTGTACGGCGACGAGTTCATCGAGGCGCTCTACACGATGCTCCACGGTCTGACGACGATCCCGGTGCCCGTCGTGGCCGCGGTCAACGGCCCCGCCATCGGTGCCGGCACCCAGCTCGCGATCGCCTGCGATCTGAGGGTGGTGGACGAGCGCGCCCGGTTCGCGGTGCCCACCGCGCGCAACGGGATGGCGGTCGATGCCTGGACCATCCGCACGCTGGCCGAGCTGGCGGGCGGCGGGCGGGCCCGCCGGGTGATGCTGGCGGCGGACACGATC
The DNA here is from genome assembly GCA_029265505.1 of Aeromicrobium choanae. GTDB lineage: Bacteria > Actinomycetota > Actinomycetes > Propionibacteriales > Nocardioidaceae > Aeromicrobium > Aeromicrobium choanae_A. The sequence continues at coordinate 3,912 of JAJUII010000149.1, read as the reverse complement.
GACCGGCAGGAGGCGCTCGACTGCGGGCTGGCCGACCGCGCCGGCACGGTCGAGGACGCGATCGCCTGGGCCCGGGAGATCGCCGCGCTGGCCCCGCTCACGGTGGCGCACAACAAGATGATCCTCACCGGTCGCGGTGACGAGGACGCCGTCGCCGCGAGTTTCGCGCGGGTGTGGGCCAGCGACGATGTGAAGGAGGCCGCCGCGGCGCGCCTCGAGAAGCGCGATCCGGTCTTCCGGGGGCGCTGATGGCGCGCGTGTCGAGTCTGGCGTTCCGCGCCCTGGACGCCCATGTGGTGGCCGGGCGCGCCGACGAGCCCGCCCTGGTGACCCGGGAGCGGACGTTCACCTACGCCCAGCTGCTGCACGAGTCCGCCTCGCTCGCCGGCGGCCTGCGCGAGCTCGGGCTGCGGGCCGGTGCGCCGGTGACGCTGAGCGTCCCGGACCGCCGGGTCTGGGTCACCAGCGTGCTGGCGATCGTGCGCCTGCAGGCCGAGCCGATCGACGACGCCGACATCGTCATCGCCCAGGACCCGCCCGTGGTCCGCGCCGGTGACGAGGAGTACGGCTTCGACGTCGTGCTGAGCGCGGGGCGCGTCGATCCGGCGCCGGCGGCCCTGTACGACGACGGGGACTACGGCGAGCGGATGGAGCGCGCCTTCGGCGACGTGCTCGCGACCCTGCTGCACGGCGGCACGCTGACCTGATCGGGTTCGACCCCTGGTGCCACAATGGCCGCATGTGTCTGCGCCTGCCGGCGGGGCGTCCTTGCGTCCCGTCCCCGTCCCGCTGCGTCGTGATGGGAGTCCTGCGGTGACCCGGGTGGTCGTGCTCGGCTCGACCGGCTCGATCGGGACGCAGGCGCTCGACGTGGTGCGTGCCCAGCCGGGCCGCTTCGACGTCGTCGCGCTCGCCGCGGGCGGCTCGGACCCGGCCCTGCTCGCGTCCCAGGCGGTCGAGTTCGACGTCCAGGTCGTGGCCGTCGCGAACGCCACCGCGGCCCAGGACGTCCAGCTCGCCCTGTACGCCGAGGCGCAGCGACGGGGCTGGTCGGCGGGGGAGTACCGCCTGCCGCGCCTGATCACCGGCCCGGACGCCGCCGTCGAGGCCGCTCGGGTCCCGGCCGACACGGTGCTCAACGGCATGACCGGCGCGGTCGGGCTGCTGCCGACGCTGGCCGCGCTCGAGTCCGGGGCGACACTGGCCCTGGCGTACAAGGAGTCCCTCATCATCGGCGGTCGCCTGGTGCTCGACGCCGCCGGGCCCGGCCGACTCGTGCCCGTCGACTCCGAGCACTCCGCCCTCGCGCAGGCGCTGCGAGGCGAGGACCCCGCCGACGTCCGCCGCCTCGTCCTGACTGCGAGCGGAGGCCCGTTCCGGGGCTGGTCGCGCGACCGGATGCGCGACGTCACGCCCGAGCAGGCGGCCGCCCACCCGACGTGGGACATGGGCCCGGTCATCACGATCAACTCCGCGACCCTGGTCAACAAGGGGCTCGAGGTCATCGAGGCCCACCTGCTGTTCGGCGTCGACTTCGATCGGATCGACGTCGTCGTCCATCCGACCTCGGTCGTGCACTCCATGGTCGAGTTCGTCGACGGCTCGACCATGGTGCAGGCCTCCCCGCCGGACATGCGCCTGCCGATCGCACTCGGCCTGGCCTGGCCGGCGCGCGTGCCCGGCGCGGTCCCGGCCTGCGACTGGAGCGAGCCGACCGCGTGGGAGTTCTTCCCGCTCGACTCCGAGGCGTTCCCCGCGATCGACGTCGCTCGCCGCGCCGGGGAGTTCGGCCGTACCGCGCCGGCGGTGTTCAACGCCGCGAACGAAGTCTGCGTCGAGGCGTTCGTCGGCGGGGACCTGGACTTCCTCGGCATCGTCGACACGGTCGCGCGGATCGTCGACGAGCACATCGCCGATCCCGACGCGGCCGACGGCGACCTGACCGTCGACCGGGTGCTGGCGGCCGACGCCGACGCGCGCGAGCGGGCGCGTGCCGCGATCGCCCGTCGGGTGGAGGGTGATCGCGCATGATGTACGCCCTGGGCGTGGTCGTCTTCCTCATCGGCGTCGCCGCCTCGATCGCCCTGCACGAGGTCGGCCACATGTGGCCGGCGAAGCGCTTCGGGGTCAAGGTCACCCAGTTCTTCGTGGGCTTCGGCACCACGGTCTGGTCCGTGCGCCGCGGAGAGACCGAGTACGGGATCAAGGCGTTCCCCCTCGGCGGCTTCGTCAAGCTCGTCGGGATGCTGCCGCCCGAGCGCGAGGTGCGCGACGGGGACGGTCGCCTCGTGGTCCGCTCCTCCGACACCGGACTGCTGACCCAGCTCGCGTCCGACGCCCGGGCCGCCGAGTACGAGGACGTCGCCCCCGCGGACGAGGACCGCCTGTTCTACCGCAAGCCCTGGTGGCAGAAGGTCATCGTCATGGCCGGCGGCCCCACGGTGAACCTCGTCATCGCCACCGTGCTGTTCGCGATCTCGTTCATGGCGTTCGGGATTCAGGTGCCCACCACGACCGTCTCCCAGGTCTCGGACTGCGCCATCCCCGACGCCGAGTACGGGCGCACCTGCACCGACGACGACCCGGTCACGCCGGCGAGGAAGGCCGGTCTGCAGCCCGGCGATCGCATCGTCAGCATCAACGGTCAGGAGGTCCGCGAGTGGGCCGACCTGACCGCCGTCGTGCGCCGCAACGGGGACCGGGAGGCCACGATCGTCTACGAGCGCGACGGCCGGACCGAGCAGGTCGTGGTCGCCACCTCGGTGATCGCCCGCTCCTCCCTCGACGATCCGGAGCGCGTGGAGCAGGTCGGCTTCCTCGGGGTGTCCCCGACGTTCCGGGTCGAACGTCAGGGCGTCGGCTTCGTCGTCACCGAGATGGGCCGGATGATCGGGGCCACCGCGGAGGCGCTCGTCCACCTGCCCGAGCGGATGGTCGCCGTCGCGAAGGCGGCCTTCGGCGCCGAGCGCGAGGCGGACGGGCCGGTCAGCGTCGTCGGCGCCAGTCGCGTCGCCGGGGAGCTCGTCACGCTCGACGACCCGACCTGGGCCGAGCGCGCGCAGCGGCTGATCAGCCTGCTGGCCGGACTCAACCTCTTCCTGTGGCTGTTCAATCTGATCCCGCTGCTGCCGCTCGACGGTGGACACATCGCCGGAGCCCTGTGGGAGCAGGCCCGGCGCGTGGTCGCCCGCTGGCGCGGCAAGCCGGATCCGGGCTTCGTGGACGTCGCCAAGATGCTGCCCGTGGCCTACGGGGTTGGCCTCGTCCTTATAGTCATGGGTGTGGTCCTGATCTATGCCGACATCGTCAACCCCGTGAGGCTCTCGTGACCGGCGTCGACCTCGGGATGCCCGAGGCACCCGCTCCCGTGCTGGCCCGGCGCCGGCCCACCCGCACGATCAAGGTCGGGTCGGTCGACGTCGGCGGCGACGCCCCGATCTCGGTGCAGTCGATGACGACGACGGTCACCGCGGACGTCAACGCGACCCTGCAGCAGATCGCCGAGCTCACCGCCGCCGGCTGCGACATCGTGCGGGTCGCCTGCCCGAGCCAGGACGACGCCGACGCGCTGCCCGAGATCGCCCGCAAGTCGCAGATCCCGGTCATCGCCGACATCCACTTCCAGCCCAAGTACGTGTTCGCCGCGATCGACGCCGGCTGCGCCGGCGTCCGCGTGAACCCGGGCAACATCCGCAAGTTCGACGACAAGGTGAAGGAGATCGCGAAGGCCGCGTCCGACGCCGGCGTCCCCATCCGGATCGGGGTCAACGCCGGCTCGCTGGACAAGCGCCTGCTCGCGAAGTACGGCAAGGCCACGCCCGAGGCGCTTGTGGTGTCCGCGCTGTGGGAGTGCTCCCTGTTCGAGGAGCACGGCTTCCGCGACATCAAGATCTCCGTCAAACACAACGACCC
>JAJUII010000122.1 GCA_029265505.1 Aeromicrobium choanae | reverse complement strand
CCTCACAGATCGGCCGGCGAGGCCAGGTGGCCCGTGACGGCGGTGGCGACGGCGACGTCCGGCGAGACCAGGTGCGTGCGACCGCCCTTGCCCTGACGTCCCTCGAAGTTGCGGTTGGAGGTCGAGGCGCTGCGCTCGCCCGGGGCCAGCTGGTCCGGGTTCATGCCCAGGCACATCGAGCAGCCCGCTCCGCGCCATTCGGCGCCGGCCTCCTTGAAGACGACGTCCAGGCCCTCCTCCTCGGCCTGCAGCCGAACCCGGACCGAGCCGGGGACGACCAGCATCCGGGTTCCCTCGGCGACCTTGCGCCCCTTGATCAGCTCGGCCGCGCGGCGCAGGTCGGAGATCCGGCCGTTCGTGCAGGAGCCGACGAAGACCGTGTCGACCTTGATGTCGCGCATCGGGGTGCCGGGCTCGAGCGCCATGTACTCCAGCGCCTTCGCGGCGGCCTCGCGCTCGATCGGATCGTCGAAGTCCTCGGGGCTCGGGACGACGCCGGACAGTGCGACACCCTGCCCGGGGTTCGTTCCCCACGTGACCCACGGGGTGACCTTCGAGGCGTCGAGGGTGACGACCTTGTCGAAGACGGCGTCCTCGTCGGTGACCAGACTCTTCCAGTACGCGACCGCGGCGTCCCAGTCGGCGCCCGTCGGCGCGTGCGGACGGCCCTTGAGGTACTCGAAGGTGGTCTCGTCCGGGGCAATCAAGCCGGCCTTTGCTCCCCACTCGATGCTCATGTTGCAGATCGTCATGCGCTCTTCCATCGAGAGCCTGCGGATCGCCTCGCCGCGGTACTCGACGATGTAGCCCTGCCCGCCGCCGGTCGTCTCCTGCGTGATGAGCGCCAGGATCAGGTCCTTGGCGGTCGAGCCCTCGGGGAGCTCGCCGACGACCTCGACGGCCATCATCTTCGGCTTGGCCTGCGACAGCGACTGCGTGGCGAGCACGTGCTCGACCTCGCTGGTGCCGATCCCGAACGCGATCGAGCCGAAGGCACCGTGCGTCGAGGTGTGCGAGTCGCCGCACACGATCGTCATGCCGGGCTGGGTCAGGCCCAGCTGCGGGCCGACCACGTGCACGATGCCCTGCTCCACGTCGCCCATGGGGTGCAGGCGGATGCCGAACTCCTCAGCGTTGCGGCGCAGGGTCTCGACCTGGGTGCGCGACACCGGATCGGCGATCGGCTTGTCCAAGTCCGTGGTCGGGATGTTGTGGTCCTCGGTCGCGAGGGTGAGATCGGGGCGACGCACCGTACGGCCGGAGAGACGCAACCCGTCGAACGCCTGCGGGCTCGTGACCTCGTGGATGAGGTGCAGGTCGATGTACAGCAGGTCGGGTTCTCCGGGGGCGGAGCGGACGACGTGGTCGTCCCAGATCTTCTCGGCGAGCGTCTTGCCCATTCGTCTCATCTCACTTCAAGGGTTGCGTCTCACAATGCGATACGGCAGTATCAAGACATGGACAACTCTAGCGGAGTCGGCGTTCTTGACAAAGCCGCCCTCGTGCTGGCGGCTCTGGAACCGGGGCCCGCGACGCTGGCCGGACTGGTGGCGGCGACGGGTCTGGCCCGTCCGACGGCACACCGTCTGGCGGTCGCCCTGGAGCATCATCGCCTCGTCGCGCGGGACATGCAAGGTCGCTTCGTGCTCGGTCCTCGCCTGGCCGAGCTCGCGGCCGCCGCGGGCGAGGATCGGCTGCTCGCGGCCGCCGGGCCCGTCCTGGCCCGACTGCGCGACATCACCGGCGAGTCCGCCCAGCTGTTCCGCCGCCAGGGGGACCACCGCGTGTGCGTCGCCGCGGCCGACCGCCCGACGGGCCTGCGCGACTCGATCCCGGTCGGCAGCCAACTGACCATGTCCGCCGGCTCGGCCGCGCAGGTGCTGCTGGCCTGGGAGGACCCCGAGCGGATGAACAAGGGCCTCATGAAGGCGAACTTCTCCGCCGCCGAGCTGTCCGCCGTCCGCAAGCGCGGCTGGGCCCAGAGCGTCGGCGAGCGCGAGCAGGGCGTCGGCTCCGTCTCCGCGCCGGTCCGCTCCCCCAGCGGCAAGGTCGTCGCCGCCGTCTCGGTGTCCGGCCCACTGGAGCGCCTGACCCGTCAGCCCGGGCGGATGCACGCGCCCGCCGTCGTCGCCGCGGCCGAGCGGCTGTCACAGAACCTGCGCCGCTGAGTCAAGCGCGCCGCTCGACCAGCAGGACCTGGGCGAGGCGACCGACAGGTCCGCGAAGGTCGTGCAGCGTCGCGGCTCCGGTGCCCGCCCCGGTCTCGCCGATCGTGGACTCGGCCACGAGGCCGACCCAGTCGCCCTGCGGCTCTGCGTGCAGGTGGATCGACAGGTCGGTGTTCATGAACGTCCACTCGGTCGGGTCGAGCCGCATGCCGACTCCGTTGGCGCTGTCGGCCACCATCACGAATCGCTCGAGCGCGGTGCCGCGCTCGCCCTCGACGAGTCCGAAGCGCGGTCGGGCCCACGCGGCCGTGGGCGCTCCGCGCCGACCGATCGGGCTGCGCACCACCCACTCCAGACCTCCGACGAACCCGCGGTCGAGCAGCGCCGGGACCTTCATGTCGGGGTCGTCGAGCTCCGCCTCCAGGACCGGCGCCAGGGGCTCGAGCGGGACGTGGCGAGCCGCCGCGGTGTCGCTGCGGGCGATCCGCCAGGCCCGCGCGAGCGCGACGGTGGCCTGCTCGCCGTCCGCGTCGGTCTGGATCATCTCGGCCTCGACCAGGGAGACCTTGCGGCCCGGTCGCACGAGCCGGGCACGCACCCCGACCGGACCCATGAGCACCGGGCGCAGAATCTCGAAGGTCAGCCGCGCGAGCCGCCCGTCGGTGGGCGTCTCGACCCGATCCATCGCCCGGGCGAGGAGGGCGGACACCGGACCTCCGTGCTGGAGCCGATCGTCCCAGGGTCCGATCGCGAACCGGGTCGGCTCGAAGAACTCCCACTCGGCCGCATCGGCCGTGATGCGGCGGTAGACGCATTCATCCGTCATGGCGACACTGTGGCGCATGCCACCCACGCCCGGGCCATCGGGTCGGCTCAGAACAGCCCCGGTCGTTCCAGGTCGAGCAGGATCCGCTTGCGCTCCACACCCCCGGCGTAGCCGGTGAGGGCGCCGTCGCTCCCGACCACCCGGTGGCAGGGGACGACGATCGGCAGCGGGTTGGCGCCGTTCGCCGCGCCGACCGCCCGTGCGATCCCCGGCTCGTACCCCAGGTCCGCGGCGATCTGCCCGTAGCTGACCGTCTCGCCGTAGCGGACCGTGCGCAGGTAGGACCAGACCTTCCGCTGGAACTCGGTGCCGTCGGCCGCGAGCGGCAGGTCGAACTCCCGGCGTCGTCCGGCGAAGTACTCGCCGAGTTGGCGCTCGACCTCGTCGAGCAGCGGATCGGCGGCCGGGCGTCCGACCGGCGAGGCGTCGAACTCGATCCGCGTCACCAGGCCCGAGTGGGCGTGCAGCCGCAGGCCCCCGACGGGTGAGTCCATCCAGCGCGTCGTCATGCGATCCTCCACAGATGCATCGAGGCGTACGACCGCCAGGGGCTCCAGCGGTCGGTGCGAGCGCGGTCGATGCCCTCGCGGTCGAGGACCCGACGCAGCACCAGGTCAGTGTCCAGCAGGACGTCACGATGCCCCGCCGCACGCATCAGCACGTAGTCGGCCGTCCACGGACCGATACCCGACACCGCGAGCAGCGCCTCGCGGGCGGCCTCATGGTCGATCCCGGGTCGCAGCTCGAGCTCCCCGGCCGTCAGCGCCGCCGCCACCCGGCGGATGGCCCGACCGCGCACCCGGGGCATCGGATACTCCTCGGGCTCGACCCGCAACGCGGTCTCGGCCGTCATGAAGGCATGGGTCAGCCCGTACCGGCGGGCCAGCGGGAGGTCGACGGCGACGCCGCGGCGCGCCGCGATCTCCCCGAGGACGGCCCGTGCCCGACCGACCGAGATCTGCTGGCCGACGATCGCCCGCACCACGACCTCGAAGCCGTCGACCTGACCGGGCAGTCGGATCCCCGGCGTGCTCCGCACGAGCGGGGCGAGGTACGGGTCCTGGGCGAGCAGCGCGTCGACCGGTTCCGGGTCGGTGTCGAGGTCCAGCAGGTGGCGGGCGCGTCGGACCCCCTCGTCGAGGTCGGTCGGGTCGCTCAGCTCGAACCGCGCCGCCACCCTGTCGCCGTCCGGGCGCAGCTCCATCACGCCCGGCCCGTGCGGCAGCGTGACGACGCGCACGTAGCGATCGTCGGTCGCCGCCTCGACGCCGGCGATGGCCCGGGGCCGCAAGAACGCCAGCAGTCCGTGACCGTCGAACGGCGATCGCGTCGCCAGCTCCGACTCGAAGACCTCCACACGCCCCATCCTGCCTCCCGCCTCACACTCGCATCCCGCCGCGAGCTCTGGCACCCTCGAAGGGAGCCGAGCGAATGAGAGGTGCGTCACGTGCAACAGGTCACGGGAGTCATCGCGCGCAGCAAGGGCGCGCCGGTCGAACTGGTCACCGTCAACGTCCCCGACCCGGGGCCGGGCGAGGCGGTCGTGGCGGTGCAGGCTTGCGGGGTCTGCCACACCGACCTGCACTATCGCGAGGGCGGCATCACCGACGAGTTCCCCTTCCTGCTCGGCCACGAGGCTGCCGGCGTCGTCGAAGCGGTCGGCGCCGGAGTCACCGAGGTCGCGCCGGGCGACTTCGTCGTGCTCAACTGGCGCGCGGTGTGTGGCCAGTGCCGCGCCTGCCGACGCGGCGACCTGCACCACTGCTTCGACACCCACAACGCGAGGCAGCCGATGACGCTCGAGGACGGCACCGAGCTCTCCCCCGCCCTGGGCATCGGCGCCTTCGTCGAGAAGACGCTCGTGGCCGCGGGCCAGTGCACGAAGGTCGACCCGGACGCCAGGCCCGCCGCCGTCGGGCTCCTCGGCTGCGGCGTCATGGCGGGAATCGGCGCGGCGATCAACACCGGCGGCGTGACCCGCGGTCGCTCCGTCGCCGTGATCGGCTGCGGCGGGGTCGGCGTGGCGGCGATCGCCGGGTCCGCCCTCGCCGGGGCCAACCCGATCATCGCGGTCGACGTGGACGCCCGGAAGCTCGAGACGGCGCGGCGGATGGGTGCGACCCACACGATCGACTCGTCGGCCACCGACCCGGTCGAGGAGATCCGCCGCGTCTGCGCCCGGACCTACTCGGGCGCCGAGGGCGCGGACGTCGTGATCGAGGCGGTCGGGCGACCGGAGACCTGGCGCCAGGCGTTCTACGCCCGGGACCTCGCCGGGACGCTCGTCCTGGTCGGCGTCCCGACGCCGGACATGACGGTCCCGGAGCTGCCGCTGATCGACGTGTTCGGCCGCGGCGGCGCGTTGAAGTCGAGCTGGTACGGCGACTGCCTGCCCAGTCGCGACTTTCCGATGCTGGTCGACTTGTACCGCCAGGGGCGCCTGGACCTCGACGCGTTCGTGACGGAGGAGATCGCCATCGACGAGGTGGAGGCCGCGTTCGAGAAGATGCGACGTGGGGACGTGCTGCGCTCGGTGGTGGTGATGTCGTGAGCGCCGGCATCGACCACGCCGTCGTCGCCGGCACGTTCAGCATCGACGGCGAGACGTTCGAGGTGGAGAACAACATTTGGGTCGTCGGCGACGACCGCGAGTGCCTCGTCATCGACGCCCCGCACGACGTGGACGCGATCATGGACGTCGTGGGCGATCGCACCGTGCGCGCGATCGTGCTCACCCACGCCCACGACGACCACTGTCGCGTCGCGCCGGCCCTGCGGGATCGCACCGGCGCGCCGATCTGGCTGCACCCCCGGGACCACCCCCTGTGGGAGCTGACCCACCCGGACGACCGGTGGGACGAGGACCTGCTCGACGGCACCGAGCTCGCCGTCGGCGGCACGACCCTGCGGGCCCTGCACACGCCCGGTCACGCCCCCGGCGCCACCTGCCTGCACGTCCCGGATCTGGGGTGCGTGTTCACCGGGGACACGCTGTTCCACGGCGGCCCCGGTGCCACGGGCCGATCGTTCAGCGATCCGGAGCTCATCGTCGACTCCATCCGCGCTCGGCTCTTCACCCTCCCGCCGGAGACCATCGTCCACACCGGCCACGGCGAGGACACCACGATCGGCGCCGAGCACGCCCGCGACCTCGGGGAGCGGTGAGCTGTCAACCCATGATGCCGAGACGCGGTGGCCGGTCAACCTCATGGGACCGCATTTCGGTTGACCAGTCACCGCCCCTCAGTGAGAGGTTGACATCTCACCGCCCGGGAGGAGACCGGCGGGGCGTCCAGCCCTACCCTGAGCGGGTGACGAGGCGACTCGGGCTGCTGCAGGTCTGCGCGGCGGGCGTGCTGTGGGGCACCGGCGGACTCGTCGTCACGGTCCTGCACGAGCGCGACGGTCTCGGCGCGATGACGGCGAGTGCCTGGCGGATGGGACTGGCCGCGCTCGTCCTGGTCGCCTTCGCCCTGCTCACCGGACACCGGCGGGCCGTCCGCCGGGCGCTGCGCGACCACCCCGCGCCGGTGATGCTGATCGGCTGCGGCACGGCGCTCTACCAGGGGCTGTACTTCGTCTCCGTCCTGATGGCCGGGGTGACCGTCGCGACCGTGGTGTCCCTGGGGCTCGCCCCGGTGCTCGCCGCCGCCTGGGAGCACGCCCGAGCCCGGACCCGACCGTCTCGGCACGACCTGGCGATCCTGGCCGCCGCACTGGTCGGGCTCGTGCTGATCAGCACCGCCTCCGCAGAGGGCACCTCCGGACCTCAGGACCGCCCGGCGCTGGGCCTGCTCCTCGCGATGGCCGCAGGAGCGACCTATGCCGCGACGACCGTGGCCGGGCACACCCTGGCCCGCCAGGTCCCGCCGGTGGCGCTGACCACCTGCGCGACCACGGCGGGCGCCCTGGTGCTGTCGCCGTTCCTCGTCGTGGCCGCGCTCACCGGCGAGCCCGTCGCCGGCGACTCGGCCGCCTCCTGGGCCCTGCTGGCGTACCTGGGGGTGGCGACGATGGCGCTGGCGTACGGCCTGCTCTACGCGGGCCTGCGCACCACGACCGGCTCGGCGGCCACCATCGCCACCTTGCTCGAGCCGATCTCCGCGGCGGCGCTCGCCGTGGCGTTGCTCGGCGAGCGGATCGGACCGGCGGGCCTGGTCGGCGCGGCACTCATCCTCGCCGCGGTCGCCGGCCTGCGCGCGCGTCCGCCCGTTCCCTGACGGTCAGTCCGCCACGGCGACCATCCGTCCGAACCCGCTGCGATGGAACAACAGCGGCCCCCCGTCCGAGCGATGCTCGACCGCGTGCAGCTCCAGCAGCACGAGGATGTGGTCGCCCGCCTCGACCTCGCGGTGGATCGACGTCTCGAACGTGGCCTGCCCGTCGTCGATGAAGATCGACCCCTGCGGACTGACGGTGTAGTCGACGGCCTCGAACCGGCGCTCCACCGGCCCGGCGAGGCGGCGGCACAGGGGCCCGTGGTGACTGGTCAGCACGGTCAGGCCGAGGCGCTCGGCCCGCCGCAGGTCCGGCCAGGTCTTCGACGACGCCACGAGGTTGATCGAGACCAGCGGCGGCTCGAGGCTGACGCTCGTGAAGCTGCTCGCCGCCAGACCGACGGGCACT
>JAJUII010000164.1 GCA_029265505.1 Aeromicrobium choanae | reverse complement strand
GCCAGGGCCGCGGCCTCCTCGACGTAGCCGAGGATCACCGCGCCAATGGCGCTGATCGTCATCAGCAGGCTGATGCCGAGCTTGCGCTTGAACAGTTTGCGGATCGCGCCCGGGGTGAACGTCGACGCTCCCAGCAGCAGACCGAGCCAGAACAGCACCAGCGCCAGGATCTCGAGCCCGGACCACTCCAGGACGAGACCGGTCAGGAAAGCGACGCCGGAGAGGACCGGGACCATGATCCCGCGGTCCCGCCACCAGGGTCGCTCCTGCACCTCCTCAACTGCTTCGCCGACCGTGGTCTCGGGCTCGTCGCAGCCGCACGCCGCGCTCATGCGCCTGCCCCCGTCCCGCAGCAGCCCGGCACCGGGCACTGGTCATCAACGCATGGCGCGTGCTCGTCGACGGCCAGCGTCACATCCACGAGCGCCGTGAGCGCCGCAGCGAGGTGCGGGTCGGCGATCTCGTAGCGCGTCTGCCGTCCCTCGGGCTCGGCGGCCACGATGCCACAGTCGCGCAGACAGGTCAGGTGGTTCGACACGTTCGACCGGGTCAGCTCCAGCTCGCGCGACAGCACCGCCGGATAGCTCGGGCCGTCGAGCAGGGTCATCAGGATCCGGGATCGCGTCGGGTCCGCCATGGCTCGGCCGAGCCGGTACATGACGTCGAGGCGTGAAGCAATGGTCAGCATGCACTGAACTATACAGTGACTGCTGACCTATTTTGGTCATCGCATCGGCAGGTCAGACCGCTCAATCGACGCGAGAGGTTATACGGCGAAACGAAATTCCACCACGTCGCCACACGTACCAACCTCATGACGCAGCACTCTTAGCCAAAGACTGCGTCCACCTCTGCGACGGTGGCGTGCTGACTCCAGCGCCGCCGTGACGGAACCCGTCGAGCACGTATTCGGCGAACCGCCTCCATCCGTCGGGTGCGACGCGCTGGGTGCCCTGCAGCACACCGCGGTTGGCGTTGGTGAGCAGGTACAGGTCGCTGTGATGGAAGCCGGGCCGGAGCGCCCCGGCCTCGCGAGCACGCTCGACGAGCACCACGGACGCGCGGAAGGCCCGCTCGTTGTGCTCGTGGAAGAGCTCGCTCATCCCGCGCGGGGAGACGATCAGGTCGCTGAAGGCGAGGTCGTCGGCCTGCTGTTCGAGGATGAACATCACGTAGTCGCGGAACGCCTCCCAGGGCTCGGTCCGTGCCTGCTCGGCGGCTTCTTCGCTGCGGTCGGCGTAGCGGCGCATCTTCTCTTCGAGCACGACGGCCACGAGCTCGTCGACGGAGGCGAAACGGCGGTAGATCGTGCCGACTCCAACACCTGCGGCCTCGGCGATGCGCTCCAGGGTGACGTCCGTGCCCTCCTCGGCGAAGACGGTTCCTGCGGCGCAGATGATCGCCTGCCGGTTGCGCTCGGCGTCGGCGCGCAGGGGTCGGGGCTGGTTCGTCATGACTCCATCCTACCGAACTGGAATAGATCCTCCACTTATGTGGTTGACTGTATGTGGAGCGACTGCTCCGCTTACTTTCGATCTTGGAGGAGACACGATGACGATGCAGGCTCTCGCGCTCGGCGCGTTCGACCAGACCCCGGCCCTGACCCAGGTGGCCACGCCCGAACCGGCAACCGGCGAGGTGCGTGTGCGGGTGCACGCGGCGTCGGTGAACGGCTTCGACCTCTCGGTGGGCAAGGGCATGCTGCAGGGCATGATGGAGCACCGCTTCCCCGTGGTGCTCGGCAAGGACTTCGCCGGCACTGTCGACGCCGTCGGCGAAGGCGTCGAGGACTACGCGATCGGTGACCGGGTGTTCGGCGTGGTGACCAAGGACTTCCTCGGCGACGGCTCGTTCGGCGAGTACGTGACGGTCCCCGCCCAGGTGGGGATCGCGAGGTTGCCGGAGGACGTCGACTTCGAGCGCGGCGGCGCGCTGGGGCTGGCCGGCACGGCCGCGCTCAACGCGTTCGACGCCGCCGGCATCGAGGCCGGGCAGACGGTGCTGGTCGTCGGCGCGACGGGCGGCGTGGGCCAGCAGGCCCTCCAGCTCGCCGCCCGCACCGGGGCGACGGTCATCGCGACTGCGCACACAGAAGCCGAGATCACCGTCATCACCGATCTCGGCGCGGCGCGCACGGTCGATCACACCGCCGATCTGCCGGCGCAGGTGCGCGAGATCGCCCCGGACGGGGTGGACGCCGTGCTGCACTTCGCCGGTTCCCCCGACACCGTCGCCGCACTGGTCAAGCCGGGAGGCGTGTTCGCCTCCACGATGCTGCGCAGCCCCCAGGACGTGCAGGCCGAGGGCGTCCGGGTGGAGTCGATCTACGCCCACCCCGCCCCGGAGACCCTGGAGCGCGCCGCGGCCAACGAGGCGAGCGGGCACACCCGCGTGACCGTGCAGGAGGTGTTCGAGCTCGCAGAGGCCCCCGCTGCCTTCGAGCGCTTCGCGCAGGGCACGCTCGGCAAGATCGTCGTCCGCATCGCCTGACCACACGGCAACCGGCTTGAGGCGGGACAGGGCCACGGCCCCGTCCCGCCAGATGCCTATGAAAGGAAAGACCTCATGGAACTCGGTGTCTTCTCGCTCACCGACATCCACCCCGGCAGCGGCGACACGGCCCAGTCGCGGATGGACGACATCATCGGCTACGGGATCGAGGCCGAGCGGCGCGGCCTGGACGTGTTCGGCATCGGCGAGCACCACTCCCGCCAGTTCGCCGTCTCCTCCCCAGCGGTCGTCCATGCCGCGATCGCGCATGCGACCAGCCGGATCACGCTGACCACCACCGCGACCGTGCTCAGCGTCCTCGACCCGGTCCGGGTCTACCAGGACTTCGCGACCCTCGACCTTATCAGCCACGGCCGCGCCGAGATCATCGCCGGGCGCAGCGCCTTCGCCGAGCCCTTCGCGCTCTTCGGCGAGGACCCCGCCACGCTCGACGACCTCTTCGCCGAGAAGCTCGATCTGCTGCTGCGCCTCCGTGACGAGGACGCCGTGACCTGGGAGGGTCGGTTCCGGCCCGCCCTGCGCGAGGCCGCGCCGAACCCGCGGCACATCGGCGCGCTCCCGGTGTGGGTCGCAGTCGGCGGGACGCCGGCCAGCGCCGCCCGCGCCGGACGCCTCGGCCTGCCGATGGCGCTCGGCCTCATCGGCGGCACCCTCGACCACGCCAAGCAGCTCGTCGACCTCTACCGCCGCTCCGGCCGCGACGCCGGGCACCCGGACGAGCGGCTGCAGGTCGGCATCACGAGCCACTTCTACGTCGGCGAGACCCACGAGCAGGCGCTGGAGGAGTTCTTTCCCTACTACCGGCGCTACCTCGCACCGGAGACCAACAACGGACGCGGCTGGCGCGTCGACGAGGCATCGATGCGACAGATGGCCGCGCGCCGCGGCGCGCTCATGGTCGGCGGGCCCCGCGAGGTCGTCGAGAAGATCCTCGACCTCGCCGGCGAACTCGGAGCCGACCGCTTCCTCGGACAGGTCGACCCGGGCGGCATACCCGCCGACATGGTCCGGGCCTCGATCGCCCGCTTCGGCGACACCGTCGCCCCCGCCGTCC
Source organism: Aeromicrobium choanae (assembly GCA_029265505.1). Taxonomy (GTDB): domain Bacteria; phylum Actinomycetota; class Actinomycetes; order Propionibacteriales; family Nocardioidaceae; genus Aeromicrobium; species Aeromicrobium choanae_A. The sequence goes on along the minus strand of JAJUII010000164.1, from coordinate 2,136 downwards.
GCCACATCCTCAACTGAACCCAACAGGAGAACCATGAACGTCACCGTCTTCGGCGCGACCGGAGCCATCGGCCGCCTCACCGTCGCCGAGCTCCAGGACCGCGGCCACACGGTCACCGCCTACGTCCGCAACCCGAACAAGATCCCCGATACGTGGGGCGATGACGTGCGCGTCGTGGTCGGCGAGATGTCCGACGCCGCAGCCATCGATGCTGCTGTCCAGGGTGCGAACGCTGTCGTGAGCGCGCTCGGCCCGAGCATGGACCGCAAGGCCACCGGCACGCCGCTGGTCGCCGGCACCCGGCACATCCTCGACGCGATGGACCGCCACGGCGTCCGCCGCTACATCGGCCACGCCACCCCGGCGATCCTCGACCCGCAGGAGAAGCCGACCCCCGTCACCAGGCTGATCCTCTTCATGCCGCGCACCTTCATGACCCGCGCCTACGAGGAGATCGTCGGCATGACCGACCCGGTCAAGGCCTCCAACCTCGACTGGACCATCGTGCGCTTCATCCGCCCCACCGACAGACCGAGGACCGGCACGGTGCGCTCCGGGTTCTTCGGAACCGACAAGCTCGGGTTCGCTGTCTCGCGCGCCGACATCGCCGCCTTCACCGCCGCGCAGGTCGACGACACCCGCTACATCGGCCGCGCGCCCGCGATCAGCAGCTGACCGGGAGGCCCATCATGGACATCGCGCTCTGGATCGTCTCCGGCGTCCTCGCCGCCGCCTACGTGCTGGCCGGGACGATGAAGACCTTCCGCCCCCAGGAAAAGCTCGCTGATCTGCCGTGGACGCAGCACTACAGCGCAGGCACGGTCAAGTTCATCGGCATCGCGGAGCTCCTCGGCGGCATCGGACTGATCCTTCCCTGGCTGACCGGCATCGCTCCCGTGCTGACGCCGCTCGCCGCCAGCGGCCTGGCCCTCGTCCAGGCGCTGGCGATCATCCACCACCTCCGACACGGCGAGCGGAAGCCCCTGCCGATGAACGCAGGTCTCCTGCTGGCAGCCCTCTTCGTCGCGGTCTTCCGATTCGCATCCCTCTGACCCCAGCACACCGCTACAGGAAGAAGACCATCATGACCATCGCCATCATCGGAGCCACCGGTAAGTACGGCGGCCACGTCATCGACGCCCTCCTCGAGCGCGGCGTCACACCTTCGGACATCCTCGCCCTCGGCCGCGACGGCGGCCGCCTGGAAGCTCTGGCCTCCCGCGGCCTGCGCACCGCACCACTCGACCTCGACGACGCAGCAGGCACCGCCGAGACCCTCCGGGGAGCAGACAAGCTGCTGCTCGTGTCGATCGGTGCACCCGGTGCGGCCCTCGCACCCCGCACCGCAGCCATCGACGCCGCGACCGCTGCCGGAGTGCCCCACATCGTCTACACCTCCGCGCTCGGCGCGCCCACCACGACCTTCGCGCTGGCCGCCGAGCACAAGGCCACCGAGGACGTCATCACCGCCTCGGGCATGTCGGCGACGTTCCTGCGCAACGGCTGGTGGACCGAGAACCTGCAGCAGGACTTCGAGACCGCCCGCGCCCGCGGCGTCATCGCCAACAGCATCGGAGACGGCCGCCTGGCCACCGCGACCCGCCGCGACACGGCCGAGGCCGCCGCCGTCGTCCTCACCACGCCCGGGCACGAGGGGCACGCGTACGAACTCTCCGGCGACACTGCTTGGAACTATGCGGAGTTCGCGCAGACCGCTCAGGACGTCCTCGGAACGCCGGTGCGCTACGAGCCGCTCACCCCCGAGCAGGAGCGCGACATGCTCCTCGGGGCCGGCCTGGACGAGGCGACCGTCGGATTCCTCGGCGTGCTCCACCAGGGGATGCGCGAGGGAAGTCAGGCCATGACAACCGGGGAGCTGTCTCGACTGATCGGGCGGCCCACTACACCAATGGCCGATACCCTCAGCGCCTGGAACTAATCAGGTCAATCCGATGTGCCGCGCCGGCTTACTCGGCGCGGCACACCGCACCGCAGACGTTAAAGCGCAAAACGAAATTCCACCGAGTTCAGGCACGGACCAACCTCACGGCTTCACGGCGGACATCCGCCACGTGTCTGCGCCCGTGCGCCTGATCAGGTCACGCGCGCTCGATCGGGAACCACAGCTCACACGTG
>JAJUII010000063.1 GCA_029265505.1 Aeromicrobium choanae | reverse complement strand
GACTCGGCAAGACCTACTACACCAAGAAGAAGGCCGAGGGCATGTCCACCCCCGAAGCCCTGCGCTGCCTCAAACGACGCCTCGCCCGCATCGTCTTCAACCACCTGACCACCGACCAGGCAGCGGCCGCGACTGGACTCGCCGCCGCCGCTTGACATAGGAGAAACCCATGCGTGTTCACGTCGCCGACCACCCGCTCATCTCTCACAAGCTCACCGTGCTGCGGGACGAGCGGACCGACTCGCCGACCTTCCGGCGGCTGACCGAGGAGCTCGTCACGCTGCTCGCCTACGAGGCGACCCGGGAGGTGAGCGTCGATCCGGTCGAGGTCCGCACGCCGCTCACCTCGACGAGCGGGGTTCGCCTGACCACTCCGGGGCCGCTCGTGGTGCCGATCCTGCGGGCGGGCCTGGGCATGCTGGAGGGGATGCAGCGACTGCTGCCGACCGCCGAGGTCGGCTTCCTCGGCATGATCCGCAACGAGACCACGCTCGAGGCCGAGACCTACGCCGAGCGCCTGCCGGACCGCCTGGACGGTCGCCAGTGCTTCGTCCTCGACCCGATGCTCGCGACCGGCGGGACGCTCGCGATGGCGATCGACTTCCTCGTCGAGCGCGGTGCGCGCGAGATCACCGCGATCACCCTGCTCTCGGCGCCGGAGGGCATCGAGCGGGTCGAGCGGGAGACGGCGCACATCGACGTCCCGATCAACCTCGTCACGGCGGGCCTCGACGAGCGGCTCGACGACAACGGCTACATCGTCCCCGGGCTGGGCGACGCCGGCGACCGTCTCTACGGGGTCGTCGACTGATGCGAGACTTCATCGCGGCGCTGCCGAAGGCCGAGCTGCACGTCCACCACGTCGGCTCGGCGTCGCCGGACACCGTCGCCCAGCTCGCGGCCCGGCACCCGGACTCACCGGTGCCGACCGATCCGGAGGCGCTCGCGGACTACTTCACGTTCACCGACTTCGCGCACTTCATCGAGGTCTACCTGTCGGTCGTCGACCTGCTGCGCACACCGGAGGACATCTGGACGCTGACCCACGAGGTCGGTCGGGACCTGGCCGCGCAGAACGTCCGGTACGCCGAGCTCACGATGACGCCGTACACCTCGATCGTCCGCGGCATCCCCGCCGAGGCGTACGTGGAGGCGATCGAGGACGCACGGCGAGCGGCCGAGCGTGACTTCGGCCTGGTCCTGCGGTGGATCTTCGACATCCCCGGTGAGTCCGGCGTGCCCTCGGCCGACGTGACGGTCGACACCGCGCTGCGGCTCCGGCCCGAGGCCCTCGTCGGCTTCGGCCTCGGCGGACCCGAGCAGGGGGTGCCCCGGCCGCAGTTCGCCGAGCACTTCGCCCGTGCCCGCGCCGCCGGTCTGCACAGCGTGCCGCACGCGGGGGAGTCGACCGGGCCGCAGTCGATCTGGGACAGCCTGGACCACCTCGGCGCCGAGCGGATCGGGCACGGCATCGCCGCGGCGCAGGATCCGGCTCTGCTGCAGCGACTCGTCGACGACGGCATCGTCCTGGAGGTCTGCCCGACCTCGAACGTGCGCACGCGCTCGGTCCCGTCGATCGCCGAGCATCCGCTGCCGCAGCTCGTCGACGCCGGCGTGGCGGTCACCATCAACTCCGACGATCCGCCGATGTTCGGCACCACGTTGACCCGGGAGTACGAGATCGCCGCCGATCTGCTCGGCCTCGACCGGGCGGGCGTGAAGCGTCTCGCGCTGACGGCGGTGGACGCCAGCTTCGCGCCCGACGACGTCAAGGCGCGCTTGCGCGCCGAGATCGCCGCGGCCTGACGTCCCCCGCCCGGAACGCCGCGGGGCGCCCACCCCGGAGGGGGACGCCCCGCGTTCACTCGGCCCGAGGGCCGTGGCTCACAGCGCCTTGATGATGTCCTCGACGCGCTCCTTGGCGTCGCCGAAGAGCATCTGACTGTTCTCGCGGAAGAACAGCGGGTTCTGTACGCCGGCGTAGCCGACCGCCATCGAGCGCTTGAACACGATGACGTTCTTGGCCTCCCACACACGCAGCACGGGCATGCCCGCGATCGGCGATCCTGGATCCTCCGTGGCGGCCGGATTGACGGTGTCGTTCGCACCGATGACGAGCACCACGTCGGTGTCGGCGAAGTCGTCGTTGATCTCGTCCATCTCCAGCACGATGTCGTACGGCACCTTCGCCTCGGCGAGCAGCACGTTCATGTGGCCGGGCAGGCGTCCGGCGACCGGGTGGATGCCGAACCGGACCTCGACACCGCGCTCGCGGAGCTTGGCGGTCAGGTCGGCGACGGGGTACTGGGCCTGGGCGACGGCCATGCCGTAGCCGGGGGTGATGACGACGCTCTTGGCGTCCGCGAGCAGCTCGGCCACGCCCTCGGCGGTGATCTCGCGGTGCTCGCCGTAGTCCGTGTCCTCGGCGGGGCCGGCCTCGATGCCGAACCCACCGGCGATGACGGAGATGAACGAGCGGTTCATCGCCTTGCACATGATGTACGACAGATAGGCACCGGAGGAGCCGACGAGAGCGCCGGTGATGATCAGCAGGTCGTTGCCCAGCAGGAAGCCCGACGCGGCCGCAGCCCAGCCGGAGTAGCTGTTGAGCATCGACACGACCACGGGCATGTCGCCGCCGCCGATCGACGCGACGAGGTGCCAGCCGAGGGCCAGCGCCACGATCGTCACGAGGATGAGCAGCCACAGCGCGGGGCTGATGACGAACCAGATCGTCAGCACGACGAACAGGGCGATCGCGCCGAGGTTGAGCCAGTTCTTGCCCGGCAGCATGAGCGGCGCGGACTTCATCTTCGCCGACAGCTTCAGGTAGGCCACGATCGATCCGGTGAAGGTCACCGCGCCGATGAACACGCCGATGAACACCTCGGCGTGGTGGATGTCCAGGAGCGTGGCGGCCTCGCCGGTGAGTCCACGGTCGTCGGTGTGCTGCAGGTAGCCGTTCCAGCCGACCAGGACGGCGGCCAGGCCGACGAACGAGTGCAGGAGCGCGATGAGCTCCGGCATCTCGGTCATCTCGACGATCTTGGCGCGCCACAGGCCGATGACGGCGCCGATGAGCATCGCGACGAGCAGCAGGACCAGGCCGATGCCCGGGTCGTCGTCGACGACGAGGATGAACGTCGCGGCGAGCGCGATCGTCATGCCGGCGATGCCGAAGGCGACGCCGTTGCGGGCGGTCTCGTGCTTGCTCAGCCCCGCGAGGCTGAGGATGAACAGCAGGGCCGCGACGAGGTAGGCAGCATTGGCCAGGGAGATGGCAGTCACAGATCAGCCCTTCACTTCGAGAACATGCTGAGCATGCGGCGGGTCACGGCGAAGCCGCCGAAGACGTTGATGCTGGCGACGAGCACGGCGACGAACGCCAACAGGCGTACGACGGTGTCCGTCTCGCCGATCTGGAGCATCGCGCCGACGACGATGATGCCGCTGATCGCGTTCGTCACACTCATCAGCGGGGTGTGCAGCGCATGGTGGACGTTGCCGATCACGTAGTAGCCGATGACGATCGCCAGCGCCAGCACCGTGAAGTGCTGCGGCAGCTGTCCCGGCGCGGTGGCCAGGATCCACAGGAACGCCAGGACGCCCACCGCGGCCGCACCGATCTTGACGGCCGGGCTGACCGACTTCTTCGGCTCGGGCTCGACGGGCGCCGCGGCGGAAGCCGGCGGCGGCGTCGGGGCGGCCGACACCTGCACCGGCGGCGGGGGCCAGGTCTTCTCGCCATCGCGGACGACGGTGACGCCGCGCTGGACCACGTCGTCGAAGTCCAGGACGATCTGGCCGTCCTTGCCGGGCGTCAGCAGCTTCATGAGGTTCACCAGGTTGGTGCCGTACAGCTGCGAGGCTTGGGCCGGGAGTCGGGCCGGAAGGTCCGTGTAGCCCAGGATCGTGACGCCGTTGTCGGTCACGACCTTCTCGCCGGGCACCGTGCCCTCGACGTTGCCGCCCTGCGCGGCGGCCATGTCGACGATGACCGAGCCGGGCTTCATCGAGGCGACGTCCGCCGCCGTGATCAGCCGCGGCGCCGGGCGGCCCGGGATGAGGGCGGTGGTGATGATGATGTCGACGTCACGCGCCTGCTCGGAGTAGATCTCCGCGGCGCGACGGTCGTAGGCCTCGCTGGTTGCCTTGGCGTAGCCGTCGGAGGAGACCTCCTTGGCCTCGTCGGGGACGACGACCTCCAGGTACTCGCCGCCGATCGACTTCACCTGGTCGGCGACCTCGGGCCGCGGGTCCGTGGCGCGGACGATGGCGCCCAGGCTCGAGGCCGCGCCGATCGCGGCCAGCCCGGCGACGCCGGCGCCGGCGACCAGGACCTTGGCCGGCGGGACCATTCCCGCGGCGGTCACCTGACCGGTGAAGAAACGGCCGAACTCGTGCGCCGCCTCCACGACCGCGCGGTAGCCGGCGATGTTGGCCATCGACGACAGCACGTCCATCGACTGGGCGCGCGAGATCCGCGGCACCGCGTCGAGGGCGAGCACCGTGATCGGGCGCTGGGCGAGCTTCTCGACCAGCTCCGGGTTCTGGGCCGGAGCGAGCATGCTGATCAGCGTCGCCCCGTCGAGCATGAGCGCGAGCTCGACCTCGTTGGGCGCGTTGATCTTGAAGATCACGTCGCTGGCCCACGCCTCGGGCTTGTCGGCCAGGGTGGCGCCGGCCTCTTCGTACGCGGCATCGCTGAAGTCGGCCTTGGCGCCGGCACCGCGTTCCACGGTGACCTCGTACCCCAGGTCGATCAGTTGCCTCACCGTCGCCGGCGTCGCGGCGACTCGCGTCTCGCCCGGGGCGGACTCGGCCACGACGCCGATCCGCATCGATCCGAGCTCGGGTTCAGGTGCGTTCATCCCGCCGAGGATAGCCAACCTCGAGGGGGCCCCAGACATGACCTACCTCACATGAGACGGCGAGCTCGGCAGCGACATGTGAAATCCATGTTTCATGACGAATGTGACACGCGCCGTGTCAGATGTCACATCGACGGGTATCGTGGCGCCCATGTCTGCTGCGAAGGTCAACCGGTTCCACGGCAAGGTCGCGCTGATCACGGGCGCGGCCCGCGGCATCGGCGCGGAGGTCGCGCGTGCGTACGTCGCCGAGGGCGGACGAGTCGCTCTCGTCGGCCTCGAGCCCGATCGCCTCGCCGAGCTCGCCACCGAGCTGGGCGACGCCGCCGCCTGGTGGGAGGCCGACGTGCGCGACGGCCAGGCGGTCCGCGCCGCGATCGACGGCGCGGCCGGCCACTTCGGGCGACTCGACCACGTGGTGGCCAACGCCGGCATCGCCTCCTACGGCACGGTGCGCCAGATCGACGAGGCGGCCTTCGCGCGGGTCGTAGACGTCAACCTCAACGGGGTCTTCCGCACCGCCAAGTACGCGATCGCGCACCTGGAGCGGACGAAGGGGTACCTGCTGGTCGTCTCGTCGCTCGCGGCGTTCTCCAACATCGCCGGTCTGAGCTCGTACTCGGCGAGCAAGGCCGGTGTCGAGGCGATGACGATCTCGCTCAAGCAGGAGGTCGCGCACCTGGGCGTCAAGGTCGGCCTGTGCCACCCCTCGTGGATCGACACCGACATCGTCCGCAACGCCGAGGCCGATCTGCCGACCTTCAAGGCGATCCGTCGCCGTCTGCCCTACCCGGCGAACACCACCACGGACGTGCAGACCTGCGCCGAACAGATCCTGCGCGGGCTCGCGCGTCGCAAGAGCCGGGTCTACGTCCCGCGCGGGGTGATCCTGGCGAACTGGGGCAAGGCGCTGGTCAACTCCCCGCTGACGTGGCCCTACGTGCGTCTGCTGACCCGCAAGACGGTGCCGGCGCTCGAGGCCGAGGTGGCGGCTCTGGGCCGCTTCCACCACGCCCACACGCCGATCACCGAGAAGCGTCCCTGAGCTCAGTCCCCCTCGGTCTGCACCGACGCGGCCAGCGAGACGATGTGACCGAGTCGGGCGATCTCGGAGTTGAGGAACTCCGGTCCGCCACGCCGGCCGACCGCGACGAAGAACTCCATCCCGTCTCGGGTGCGTCCGGGCGAGCCCGCGAGCACCGTGGAGTCCCAGTCCGGGATCTCCGGCAGCGGCCCCGGCTTGTCGACGGCCAGCCACGCGTCGCAGGCCGGCACGATCCGCGGCGCCGACGGCGAGCCGTACATGAACACCGCCGCCCCGTCCTCCCCCGGACCGACGGCCATCGCCCAGTCGGTGCGGAACGTCGAGGGGATCACCTCGACGAGCCGCTCGATGGCCAGGTCCGGCTCGTCGGTGAAGGCCTCCACGGCCTCGAGGTCCATGCTGAGGTTGGCGCCTGCGGTGTACCGGCTGATCCAGTGGACCTTCACCCCGTCCAGCTGCAGGCACGCCGTCACGAGCGCATCGGGCATCACCGAGGGCGGGAGCTCGAGCAGGACGTCGTCGACGGCGTGCCCGTCGGCCCGGTGCTCGACGATCTCGATCGCCTCGATGTCGGCGCCCGCCTCACCCAGGGCGGTGGCGAGAGCGCCGAGGGAGCCGGGCACGTCGGGCAGTTCCACGCGCATCAGAAACGCCATGCGTCCATTGTTCCTCGTCTCGGTTGCACACGTGTTACGTGGGCCACATCGCGGTCGTGACTCCGCGCACGTCCTAGGCTGACCGCGTGACCGAGCATGCGCGTGGGACCGAGGGCCTCCGACTCGTCGGCTCCTCCCGGCTGCTGGCCGAGCCGCCGATCCGCCTGCTGGGCGATCTGCTCGTGCGCGGGGGCGACACCCGCGTGGGCGCGTTCACGAGCCTGGCCCACGGCGTCGAGTCCCAGTCGGCGGTGATCGGTCGCTACTGTGAGCTCGCTCCGGGGGTACTGATCGGCGCGACCGGTCACCCGCTGACCTGGCTGGGGGTCAACTCGTTCCAGTACAAGGCCGCGACCTGGGGCTGGCACCCGTCCGCCGACCGGGTCGAGGTGATCGACCCCGAGGCGGGCGGCCGGGAGTCGTTCCGCGGCGCGCCCTCCATCGTCGGCAACGACGTGTGGATCGGCGCGAAGGCGGTCGTGCTGCGGGGGGTCACGATCGGCGACGGCGCCGTCGTGGCCGCCGGAGCGGTGGTCACCGACGACGTCGCGCCGTACTCCATCGTCGGCGGCGTACCGGCCCGACCGATCCGGGACCGAGTCGACCCGGCGACCCGTGAGCGGCTCCAGCGGCTCGCGTGGTGGCGGTTCAGCCCCAACCAGCTGTCGGGCGTGGCCTTCGACGACCTGCCTCGCGCGATCGCCCAACTGGAGGAGCGCGTCGACGATCTGGAGCCGTACGCGCCGGACGTCGTGTCGGTCGAGCCGCCCTCGGCCCCGCGCGCCAAACGGTCGCGCCGGCGCCGCTGAAGGCGGATACTGGCCAGATGCGAGCCATCTGGAAAGGCGCGATCAGCTTCGGGCTGGTCCATGTCCCGGTGAAGGTGTACTCCGCCACCGAGAGCCATGACGTGTCGCTGCACCAGGTGCACGACAAGGACGGCGGTCGCATCCGCTACGAGCGGCGGTGCGAGATCTGCAAGGAGATCGTGCCGTACAAGAACATCGACAAGGCCTACGACGACGGTACGCAGACGATCGTGCTGACCGACGAGGACCTGGCGTCGCTGCCGGCCGAGCGCAGTCACGAGATCGACGTGGTCGAGTTCGTCCCCGCCGACCAGATCGACGTCCTGCGGCTCGGCTCGCCGTACTACCTCGAGCCGGAGGAGAAGGCGCTCAAGCCCTACACGCTGCTGCGTCGCGCACTGGAGGAGACCGACCGGACGGCCGTCGTCACGTTCGCCCTGCGGCAACGGACCCGGCTGGGCGCCCTGCGGGTGCGCGACGACGTGCTCGTGCTGCAGACCCTGCTGTGGGAGGACGAGCTGCGCGCCGCGGACTTCCCGGTCCTGGAGAACACCGCGAAGGTCACCCAGAAGGAGCTGGACATGGCCGGCCAGCTCATCGAGTCGCTCTCGGGCGACTTCGACGCGGCCGCATACAGCGACGAGTACCAGGAGCAGCTCAAGACGCTCATCGAGGCCAAGCAGAAGGCGGGCGAGGGCATCGACACCGAGGCCACCTTCGGCGAGCCGGAGGAGGAGGGCGGCGAGGTCGTCGACCTCATGGAGGCGCTGCGGCGCAGCGTCGAGTCGCGCAAGGGCGAGAAGGCGCCGAAGAAGAAGAGCGGCAAGAAGAAGTCGACGGCCTGATCAGCCTGTGGAGGTGTGCGGGAAGCGCTCGACCGGAAGCCGGCGGTTCTCGACGACCCACGCCGCGACCTTGTGCAGCTTCTCGTTGTGGTTCTGTGAATAGCGCCGCAGCACCTCGAACGCCCGGTCGGCGTCGATGTCGAAGCGCTCCATCAAGATGCCCTGGGCCTGACCGATGACCTTGCGAGCGTCGATCGCGATCATCAGGCCCTCCTCCTGCTGCGCGGTGGCCAGGGCGACGGAGGCGTGGCGGGCGAAGATCTGGGCGGTCGACAGGTCGTCGCGGTCGAACGCGCCGGGCTCGCTGGAATAGACGTTCAGCGAGCCGTACCGTCGGTCCCGGGTCTCCAGCAGCACGCTCATCGCACTGTGGATGCCCAGCTCGGCGACGGACTTGCCCCAGCGGGGCCACCGCATCTCGTTGGCGACGTCGTTGGAGACGAAGCTCATGCCGGTCTCGAGCGCGTCCAGGCACGGTCCCTCGTCGAGCTCGCGCTGCAGGTCGTGCGAGCGGATCACCCGATCGGAGGTCGCCGCCGCCGTCTCGATGCGTGAGCGGCTGTGCACGAGCATGATGCCCGCGTCGTCGCTTCGGGCGGCGATCTGCGCGTATCGCGTGATCAGATCGACGGTTTTCTCGGTGTCGCGCTGCTGGTGCAGTTCGAGGGCGACCTCCGAGAAGAAGTCCGGCACGTCCACGACGTCTCCTTCAGACTGGGTGGACGCCCATCGTACGGGGCAGGAGGTGACCCAGATGGCAGGCGCGAGCCCGCAGACCGTGACGATCGACGGTCGGCTCCTGCGCCTGACCAACCCCGACAAGGTGCTCTACCCAGCGACCGGGACGACGAAGGCCGAGGTGATCGCCTACTACGTCGAGGTCGCACCGTGGCTGTTGCCGCACCTGGCCGGAAGGCCGGCGACCCGCAAGCGATGGGTGGACGGCACCGGCCCGGACGCGCAGGTCTTCTTCGAGAAGAACCTGCCCGACTCCGCCCCGGACTGGATCCGGCGAGTGTCGATCAAGCACCGCTCCCACACGAACGTGTACCCGGTGTTCGAGTCGGTCGCGGACCTGGCCTGGGCCGGTCAGGTGGCCGCGCTGGAGCTGCACGTCCCGCAATGGCGGGTCGACGCGACCGGCGTCCCGCAGCACCCCGATCGGCTCGTGCTCGACCTCGATCCCGGACCGGGCGTGGGGCTGGCCGAGTGTGTGGAGGTCGCGCATGCGGCCCGCGAGCTGCTCGACGACGTCGGTCTGATCTGCTACCCGGTGACGAGCGGGAGCAAGGGGCTCCACCTGTTCGCTCCGCTCGACGGCTCCCGCGACGCCGACTACGTCAACGCCTTCGCCAAGCAGGTCGCCAAGGCGCTGGAGGAGACGCTGCCCGGGCTGGTGGTCAGCGAGATGGCGAAGTCGAAGCGGCGGGGTCGGGTGCTGGTCGACTGGAGTCAGAACAATGCGAACAAGACGACGATCTCGCCGTACTCGCTGCGCGGCCGCGAGGAGCCCACCGTCGCCGTGCCGCGAGACTGGGACGAGCTCGACGACGACCTGCGTCACCTCAGGTTCGACGAGGTGCTCGAGCGGCTCACCGAGCACGGCGATCCGCTCGCGCCGCTCGCCCGCGCAGCCGGGGACCGACTCGCGACCTACCGGTCGATGCGCGATCCCGCCGCGACGCCCGAGCCGGTGCCCGAGAGCGTCACGCTGCGACGCACCGGCGATCCGATCTTCGTGATCCAGGAGCACCACGCGCGCCGGCTGCACTGGGACTTCCGTCTCGAGCGGGACGGTGTCCTGGTGTCGTGGGCGCTGCCGAAGGGCGTGCCGACAGCGCCGTCGCAGAACCACCTCGCCGTGCAGACCGAGGACCACCCGCTGGAGTATGCGACCTTCGCCGGGACGATCCCGAAGGGCGAGTACGGCGCCGGGACGGTGACGATCTGGGACTGCGGCCACTATGAGCTGGAGAAGTGGAACGACCACGAGGTCATCGCGACCCTGCACGGGTCCGAGCACGGCGGTCTCGGCGGCTCGCGACGTCTGGCCCTGATCAAGACCGGCGAGAACTGGCTCATCCACCTCATGAAGGAGCAGACGCCGGCCCGGGGTGCCGGACGGTCCGGGTACGTCGCGCCGATGCTCGCGACGCTCGCGACCCCCGCCCAGGCCCGGGGGGACGACTGGGCCTACGAGCTCAAGTGGGACGGCATCCGCTGCATCGCCGTGGTCGACGGTGAGACGGTCCGGCTCTTCTCGCGCAACCACAACGAGGTGACCGCGAGTCACCCGGAGGTGGCCGCCGAGCTCGCCTCCCTCGGCGTCGACGCGGTCCTCGACGGCGAGCTGGTGGCGCTCGACGAGCGCGGTGTGCCCAGCTTCGGTCGCCTCCAGCAGCGCCTGGGCGTGACGAAGTCCGCCGAGGTGGAGCGGTTGCGCGCCTCGATCCCGGTGCACTTCATGGTGTTCGACCTGCTGGAGCTGGACGGCTCCTCGCTGCGGGATCGGTCGTACGAGGACCGGCGGGCGGCCCTGGACGAGCTGGGGCCGGACGGCGAGGTGGTCCGGGTGCCGCCGGCGCACGGCGGCGGGCTCGACGAGGCCATCGCGCTCAGTCGTCGCCACAAGCTCGAGGGCGTCGTCGCCAAGCGCCGCAGCTCGACCTACACGCCGGGGGCCCGGTCGAAGGACTGGCTCAAGATCAAGAACCAGAGGACGCAGGAGGTCGTCATCGGCGGCTGGCGGCCGAGCAGCAACGGTCGGGGAATCGGCTCGCTGCTGGTCGGCGTGCCGGTCGAGGGGGGCCTGCGTTACCTCGGCCGGGTCGGGACCGGCTACACCGCCGCCGACCGCGTCGCCCTGCGGAAGCTGCTGGAGCCGCTCACCCGCACGACCTCGCCGTTCGTCGACGAGGTCGAGCCGGCGGCGTCGCGGGACGCGACGTGGGTGACGCCCACGGTCGTCGGCGAGGTCGTCTTCGGCGACTGGTCCGAGGCCGGGCGTCTCCGCCATGCCAGCTGGCGGGGCCTGCGGCGCGACAAGGACGCGGCCGAGGTGGTGATCGAGGACGCGTCCGAGGTGCGACCCGGCACGTCCTGAGGAACGATGGAGGTCCGCCCGACGTCTGTGCGAAGGAGCCATCGTGAGCAAGGCCAAGAAGAGCATGAAGGAGCACGTCGACACCGTCGTCGACCAGTTGCCGGACAAGAAGGAATGGGCGGCCATGCGTGACGAGCTGATCGAGCGACTCCCGGACAAGGACGAGCTGCTCGAGATGCGCGACGGCCTGGTCGACAAGCTGCCCGACGAGGTCTCCGGCAAGCTGCCGATCGACCAGCCGAAGAAGAAGCGCTTCCGCCGCACGCGCAAGGTCGCGTTCTGGGGTCTGGTGACGGCCGCGGTGGCCGGCGCGGTCGCCTTCGCGAAGTCGAAGATGGCCGAGAAGCCGACCTACACGTCCTCGACGTACACGCCGCCCGGAACGCCGACGGGCCGACCGACGTCGGTCTGAGGCTCGGACGAGACGAGGGCCCCGGGGAGCGATCCCCGGGGCCCTCGTACGTCTGGGTCAGTGCTTGAACGCGTCCTTGACGTTCTCGCCGGCCTGCTTGAGGTCCGACTTGGCCTGATCGGTCTTGCCCTCGGCCTCCATCGACTCGTCGTCGGTGGCCTTGCCGGTGGCTTCCTTGGCCTTGCCCTTCACATCCTCAGCCGTGTTCTTGAGCTTGTCGTCGAGCCCCATGGGGTCCCCCTTGTCTGTCGGCGTGGGTACCCGATCCATGCGATCACGGTTCGTCGTCGGCCGCATCCGCTGCAGCCGCTCCGGTCGGGTGATCGGGTCGGATGACGCTGAGCCGGGCCGCGCCGAATCGACCGGTCCCGGCGGACTCGGACGCTCGATCGCTCCTCGAGGTGGTTCGATGTGCCCGGTCGAGGGTGCCAAGAATTCTGCCGAATCTGCATCATGGACCCGCGGCTCCGACGTCT
>JAJUII010000058.1 GCA_029265505.1 Aeromicrobium choanae | reverse complement strand
CCACACCCAGGGCAGCCAGCGATCCTTGAGCTCGTCGCCGCCGTGCTCCTGCAGATCGACGAACTTGTCGGCCGCGGCGAGGAAGGCGACCGTCTGTCCCTCCTCGATCGCCACGACGTCGCCGGCGTCGCCGCCGGCGGCGATCTGCTGGGTGAGCTTGGTGTTGTACTCGCCGAGATCGCCCTCGGCGGTCTCCACGATCTTGACGCCCGGATGATCGTCCTCGAACTTCTCGTACGCCTCGGTGTACCCGAACTGTCCGAACAGGTTCACGCGGAGCGTGATGTCGTCTCCGCCGCCCGAGCCCCCGTCACCGCAGGCAGCCAGTCCGCCGAGGGCGACGACTGCGGCGAGGGAGGCGGCGATCCGTCGTGTGCGATTCAACGTCCTGCCTTCCGTCGGTCCCCCATCCGGTCATGGGAGCGCTCCCATGCAGTGTGGCCCGGATCACGTCATGACGTCAAGAGATTTCTGGGAACGTTCCCACACGCCCGCCCTCCCCCGAGACGCACCGAGCCCCGCACCCATGAGGATGCGGGGCCCGGAGGTGAGGGGATCAGGCGTCGGCGGACTCCTGCTCCTCCTGAGAGGACTCCTCGGTCACCGGGATCAGCGACAGCTTGCCGCGATCGCCGACCTCGGCGATCTCAACCTGGATCTTGTCGCCGACCTTGACCACGTCGTCGACGTTGTTGACCCGCTGGCCGCCGTTGAGACTGCGCAGCTTGCTGATTTGCTGCAGGCCGTCCTTGCCCGGCAGCAGTGAGACGAACGCACCGAAGTCGACCGTCTTGACGACCGTGCCCAGGTAGCGCTCGCCGACCTCCGGCATCGTCGGGTTCGCGATCGCGTTGATCGCCGCCTTGGCGGCCTCGGCCGCGTCGCCACCCTCGGCGCCGATGTAGACCGTGCCGTCGTCGTCGATCGAGATCTTCGCGCCGGTGTCGTCCTGGATCTGGTTGATCATCTTGCCCTTGGGGCCGATGACCTCGCCGATCTTGTCGACCGGGACCTTGATCGTGATGATGCGCGGCGCGTACGGGCTCATCTCGTCCGGCTCGCTGATGGCCTCGGCCATCACGTCCAGAATCGTCTGACGGGCGTCGTGGGCCTGCTGCAGGGCGCCGGCGAGCACGTCGGCCGGGATGCCGTCGAGCTTGGTGTCCAGCTGCAGGGCGGTGACGAAGTCACGCGTGCCGGCCACCTTGAAGTCCATGTCGCCGTAGGCGTCCTCGGCCCCCAGGATGTCGGTCAGCGTGACGTACTTGGTCTCGCCGTCGACCTCGCCGGAGATCAGACCCATCGCGATGCCGGCGACCGGGGCGCGCAGCGGCACGCCCGCGTTGAGCAGGCCGAGCGTGGAGGCGCAGACCGAGCCCATCGACGTCGAGCCGTTGGAGCCGAGCGCCTCGGACACCTGGCGGATCGCGTAGGGGAACTCCTCACGCGTCGGCAGGACCGGCAGCAGGGCACGCCCGGCCAGCGCTCCGTGACCGATCTCGCGACGCTTGGGCGAGCCCACGCGGCCGGTCTCACCGGTGGAGACCGGCGGGAAGTTGTAGTTGTGCATGTAGCGGCGCGTCGTCTCGGGCGAGAGCGTGTCGAGCTTCTGCTCCAGATCGAGCATGTTCAGCGTCGTGATGCCCAGGATCTGGGTCTCACCGCGCTGGAACAGCGCCGAGCCGTGCACGCGCGGAACCACGCCGACCTCGGCGGACTGGGCGCGGATGTCGGCCAGGCCTCGGCCGTCGATGCGCACCTGGTCGCGCAGCACCCGCTCGCGCACGAGCGACTTGGTCAGCGCGCGCAGCGCGGCGCCGAGCTCCTTCTCACGGCCCTCGAAGCGCTCGCCGAGCTCGGCGATGACGTTGGCCTTGATCTCGGCCTCGCGCTCCTCGCGCTCGGCCTTGGAGACGATCGTGAGCGCCTGCGCCAGGTCGTCCTTGGCGATCTGCTCGACGGCCTCGTAGGCGTCGTCCTCGTAGTCGAGGAAGACCGGGAACTCCTGGACCGGCTTCGCGGCGGCCTCGGCCAGCTGGGCCTGGGCCTCGCAGAGCTGGCGGATGAACGGCTTGGCCGCGTCCAGGCCGCCGGCGACGACCTCCTCGGTCGGGCGCTGGGCGCCCGCCTGGATCAGGTCCCAGGTGGCCTCGGTGGCCTCGGCCTCGACCATCATGATCGCGACGTCGTCCCCGGCGATGCGGCCGGCCACGACCATGTCGAAGACGGCGTTCTCGAGCTGGCTGTGCGTCGGGAACGCGACCCACTGGCCCTCGATGAGGGCGACGCGGGTGGCGCCGATCGGACCGTTGAACGGCAGCCCGGAGATCTGGGTGGACGCCGAGGCGGCGTTGATCGCGAGCACGTCGTACGGCGTGTCCGGGTTCAGGCCCAGCACGGTGATGACGATCTGGACCTCGTTGCGCAGACCCTTCTTGAAGGTCGGACGCAGCGGACGGTCGATCAGGCGGCAGGTGAGGATCGCGTCCTCGCTCGGCCGGCCCTCACGACGGAAGAACGAGCCGGGGATGCGACCGGCGGCGTACATGCGCTCCTCGACGTCGACCGTCAGCGGGAAGAAGTCGAAGTGATCCTTGGGCTGCTTGCCGGCCGTGGTGGCCGAGAGCAGCATCGTGTCGTCGTCCAGGTAGGCGGCGACCGAGCCGGCCGCCTGGCGAGCCAGCAGGCCCGTCTCGAAGCGAACCTTGCGAGTGCCGAAGCGGCCGTTGTCGATGACCGTCTCGACGGTGGTGATGTCGGACATGGAAGTCCCTTCCGCAGGAGTGTCCTGCTGTCGGGACGAGGCTGGCTGGGTGCTGCCGGTCTTCGATCGAGGCCCGCGGAACGCCGTTCCGAGGGCCACTACCGAGGACCGAACGGTCGCCGACCTCGTCGTGGTGTGGTGTGTTCAGTTGTGGGACATGCAGAACGGGCGGCCACCCCGAAGGATGACCGCCCGCGACGTCAGCGGCGCAGGCCGAGACGCTCGATGAGCGAACGGTAGCGCTCGATGTCGTTCTTCTGCAGGTAGTTCAGCAGTCGGCGACGCTGACCGACGAGCAGGAGCAGACCACGACGGCTGTGGTGGTCGTGCTTGTGCTCCTTGAGGTGCTCGGTCAGGTGCGCGATGCGGTTCGTGAGCAGTGCGATCTGGACCTCCGGGGAGCCCGTGTCGCCCTCGCTCGTGGCGTACTCGGCGATGATCTCAGCCTTGGACATGTCCGCCACCGTGGGGGCAGCGCTCTTCTTCGACACGATTCTCCTTGGGATTGTCCGTTGCACGGCGCGCCCGGGCCTGTTCACCGGGGCACTCTCGTTCCGTGGCCGATCGACGGCGACCCTCAGGATATCAGCGACGCCCGCGCGACTCCTAATCGCCACGCCCGGTCAACCGCGCAGCACCTCGCGTGCGCGGTCGACGTCCTGCTCGATCTGGGCGACGAGCGCGGCGACCGAGTCGAACGCGATCATGTCCCGCAGCCGGTCCACGAACTCCACGCGCAGCCGGACACCGTACAGGTCGAGGCCCTTGTGGTCGATGACGTGCGACTCCACCCGGCGGTCGGCGACCCCGGCGAACGTCGGGTTCGTGCCGATCGAGGTCGCCGCCGGCGACCGTGTGCCGTCGGGCAGCACGACCCACGTGGCGTAGACCCCGTCCGGCGGCACGGCCAGCGAGGCGTCGGGGCGCACGTTCGCGGTCGGGTACCCCAGGTCGCGGCCGCGGCGGTCTCCGACGACCACGGTCCCCTCGACCTCGTGCGGACGACCCAACAGATCGGCCGCCTCACGCATCCGTCCGGCGGCGACGGCGGCTCGAGTCCGCGTCGAGGAGAACGGCTCGCCGTCCCCCGCGAGCTCGAACTCCTCGGCGGTGAATCCGTGCCGGGCGCCGGCCTCACGCAGAGTCTCGATCGAGCCGGACGCCCGCGAGCCGTAGCGGAATCCGGCACCGACGACGACCGCACGGGCCCCACACTGCTCGACGACCACCCGCTCGACGAACTCCTCCGGCGACCACGCGGCCATCTCGGGTCCGAAGTCGAGCACGCGCACATGGTCGGCGCCGTGCTGCTTCAGCAGCGCGACGCGCCGCTCGAGCGTGGTGAGCATCCTCGGTGCCCGCTCCGGCGCGAAGACCGCGACCGGATGGGGATCGAAGGTGATCGCCACGACCTCGCCGTCGCCGGCGGCCGCGCGCGTGGCGGCCAGCAACGCCTGATGGCCGCGGTGCACTCCGTCGAAGTTGCCGATCGTCACCGCGGTGGGACCGGCCACCGGATCGTCGGGTGCTCCCGGGGTCGCCTTCCAGATCGCCACGGCGCCACTTTGCCACAGGCCCGCGGACTCTCATCCACCGCTCATGAGAATCGACGGGCACGTCGGGAGAATGGACCCATGCGCCCCCGTACCTGGATCACCGCCGGCCTCCTCGGCGCCGTCGTGCTCGTCCTCGGCGGTGTGCTCGTCGGGCGACTGCTGCCGGCCGAGGACGCCGGGGGTCCCGTCCAGCCGGTCATCCTGACACCCGCGGGCGCGGTCGACACCACGGCCCCACCCACGGCCACCGCGAAGCCCTCGGCCCCGTCGCGGACGGCGGTCCCGCCGACCACGGCCCCGCCCCGCACCACGCCGCCGAGGACGCAGCCGCCTGACCGGCGGCCGAAGCCCCCCGAGCCGACGCGCATCACGCCCAAGCCGAAGCCCGTCGACGACGACGACGATGACGACGACGGGGACGACGACGATGACGACGACTGACGGCGGTCGACGGGATCGTCCGTGCTGAGGAGGCGATGGGGCGCCGCGACCGTGCGCAGTCGCCTCATCATCGCCATCGCCCTGTTCGTCGGCACCGCCCTGCTCGCGGCCGGCGTCACGATGTGGGCGGTCGAGAGCGAACGCGTCGACCAGGCCGTCGACGGAGCCATCGCCCAGGAGTTCGCCGAGTTCCGCGCCTCGTTCGGGACGGACGAGCGCCTCGGGGCCGACGCCCGACTCGACGCCTTCCTGAGCCGCACGCTCCCGGACGAGGGCGAGATCGTCTGGGCCTATCCGGCCGGCGGGGGCCCGAAGTACATCGGCTCGGAGGACCGCCGTCTCCTGGACTCCCCCGAGTTCACCGCACTCGTCGAGCGACTGCGCGAGCAAGGCGGCGTCCGGGACTTCACCGCCGGCGGCCGGGAGTACCGGGTCGGCGTCCTGCCGGTGCACCAAGGCGCCGATCGCGCCGCGCTCGTCGTCTCCCGCGACGTCACCGCGGCGCACGAGCCGCTCCGGGACCTGCTGACCACGTACGCCGTGGTGGCCGTGCTGTCACTGGTGCTGGTGCTGTCGGCCTCGTCCTGGGTGGCCGGACGCCTACTGCGCCCGCTGACCCACCTGCGGGACACGGCACGCGAGATCAGCGCAGGCTCGCTCGACGAGCGGCTCGAGGTGACCGGCCACGACGACCTGGCCGACCTGCAGGTCACCTTCAACGACATGCTCGACCGACTCGAGGCGGCGTTCACGGCGCAGCGTCGGATGCTCGACGACGCGGGCCACGAGCTGCGCACTCCGCTGACCGTCGTCCGCGGCCACCTCGAGGTGATGAGCCCACACGACCCGCAGGACGTCGCCGAGACCACCGAGCTGGTGCTCGACGAGGTCGACCGGATGTCCCGCCTGGTCGACGACCTGCTGGTGCTCGCCAAGTCCCGCCGGCCCGACTTCGTGCGCCCCGAGCCGGTCGACCTGGCCGCCCTCGGCGAGGGCGTCGCGGCCCGATGCCGCGCGCTGGCCGACCGTGACTGGCGCACCGAGTTGTCCGCGACCGGCGTCGCCGACCTCGACGGACAGCGCGTCACGCAGGCGCTGCTGCAGTTCGCCGACAACGCCGTCCGCCACACCACCGACGGCGGCCGCATCACGATCGGGTCCGGCGCGACCCGGAGCACGGTCGAGTTCTGGGTCGCCGACGACGGGCCCGGGGTGCCACCCGAGCTGCGCCGGAAGATCTTCGATCGCTTCACCTCGACCGGCTCCCACGACGGGTTCGGTCTCGGACTGTCGATCGTCACGGCGATCGCCGAGGCGCACGGCGGCCGGGTCGTGCTGGACGACCGGGAGCCGGGCACCGGCGCCGTGTTCCGGCTCCGCCTGCCGATCAGGCAGGATCGGTGACATGAATCGAATCCTGGTCGTCGAGGACGAGGAGCGCATCGCGGCGTTCGTCGCCAAGGGACTGCGCGCGGAGGGGTTCACCCCGACGGTCGTCGGCGACGGGATCACCGGGTTCGACTACGCGATGAGCGGCGAGTTCGACCTGGTCATCCTCGACATCGGTCTGCCCGGGATGGACGGCTTCACCGTGCTCAAGCGCCTGCGTGAGGAGGGCTCGCCGCTGCCGGTGATCGTGCTGACCGCGCGTGACTCGGTCACCGACACGGTCGCCGCCCTCGAGGGTGGCGCGGCCGACTACATGAGCAAGCCGTTCCGCTTCGCCGAGCTGGTCGCCCGGGTTCGCCTGCGCCTCAGGACCACGAGCGAGACCGTCGTCAACGACGACCTCGCGGCGGGCGACGTGCGACTGGACCTGCGCAGCCGGCGGGCGTTCGTCGACGACCGGGAGGTGGACCTGTCGGCGCGCGAGTTCGCCCTCGCCGAGGTGCTGATCCGCCATCGCGGCCAGGCGCTCTCGCGCGAGCAGCTGCTGTCCCACGTGTGGGGCTACGACTTCGATCCGGGATCGAACGTCGTCGACGTCTACGTCGGCTACCTCCGCCGCAAGCTCGGGGCCGACCTCATCGACACCGTGCGCGGCATCGGCTATCGGGTGCCCTGAGGTCGCTCAGCGGCGCAGGCTGAAACCGGACAGACGCGCGGTCGGCAGCGCGGCGAGCAGCGGCTCGAGGCGCTCGACGAGCTCGTGCGGGGTCGGCCGCTCGGCCGGGTCGAACCGCAGGCACGCCTCGATGAGCTCGGCGATCGCGGGGGGCACGAAGTCGGGCATCGGTCGCGGCGGGGTGGTCAGCTGCGGCCAGCGCTGCGCGTCGTCGGCGGGATCCTCCACGGTCGGCCAGGCGCGGTGTCCGACGGCGGCCCGATAGAGGCTCGCCCCGATCGACCACACGTCGGCAGCCGGACCGATCGGACCGTGACGGACCGGATCGCATTGCTCGGGTGGCATGTACTGGTCGGTGCCGACGGGCCCCTGCAGGCGCTCCGCCTCCTCGACGTCGAGCGCCAGGCTCAGGTCGATGAGCGTGGCGGGGGCACCCATGATGATGTTGCTCGGCTTGATGTCGAGGTGCACCATCCCGACTGAGTGCAGGTAATGGATGCTGCCGGCCAGCTCGAGGGCCAGCGGCAGCAGCTGGTGCACCTGCACCGGCCCGTCGCGACCGATCAGCGCCGAGAGCGTCGGTCCGTCCAGGTGCTCCATGACGAGGTACGGGCGCTCGGCCTCGTCGTCGTAGTCGAAGATCCGGACGATCGACGGATGGGCGAGCTGCGTCAGCACCTCGATCTCGCGCAGCGTTCCGGCGACCGCGTCTGCGTCGCCCACCAGCTCGGGACGCAGGATCTTCACGACGACGGCCGTCAAGCGATGCTCGTCGTGGGCGAGCCACACCTCGTGGTGCAGCCCTCCCCCGAGCTCGACGAGCGGCGACAGCCCCGGCGGCAGGTCCGCCACCGGGGCCGGACTCGTCCCGGGTGCCGCCATCAGTGCGAGTCGCGCGAGGGAGCCGAGGGGGCGGTCCGCTGCGACGGAGCCGAGGGCCTCGACACCGCCGAGCGCGCCGAGGGCGCCGACTTCCGCGAGACGACGGACTTGCGGCTCGGGACGGACCTCGTCGAGGCCACGGTCCGCACGGAGGGGCGACTCTGCCGGGACTGCACCGTGTGGTGAGTCGGATCGACGACCCGCTCGTCGGCGGTCGCGGCGGTGCTCCTCGCCGAGACGACCGTGTGGTGAGTCGGATCGGCGGTCGGATCGGGAGTGGGGTCGGGCGTCGGGTCGTCGTCGATGTCGGCGGTCTGGACGACGCCGGTGGTCGAGTCCTCCCGCTTGGCCGGGTCGGGGCCGTCACCCACGGCGGCCTGGGCGATCACCACGCCTCCGGTGGTCAGGGCGATGGTGCCGGCCAGGGCGGCGATGCCGGTACGGACGGTGGTCTTCATGGTCTGTCCTCCTCGATCGTGTGGCTCCACTCTCGACCGCCGCCGTGAGGTGCCCGTGAGACGCCGATGAGAGCGCTCTCATGAACGACTCGAGGTCAGACCAACGGCCGCCAGGGTCGGAGCAGCCTCTCGTAGACGCGGGCCACCGAGGACCGCGCGTGCCAGGTCGTCGGGTCCAGCACCTCGGCCTTCTCCGCGTCGCGGGCGAAGACGCGACTCATGCCCTTGGCCAGACCGTCGTCGAGGAACTCCAGGTTGATCTCGTAGTTCCCGGTCAGGCTGAGCCGGTCGATGTTGGCGGTGCCGATGGTGCACCACTCTCCGTCGATCGTCATGGTCTTGGCGTGCACCATGTGGTCGCGGTAGCGCAGGATCTCCACGCCGGCGTCGAGGAGCCGACCGAAGTATCCCCGTGCGACGAAGTCCGCGACGACGTGGTTGGACACGCGCGGCACCAGGATCCTCACCTTCACGCCGCGGCGACTGGCGTCGATGAGCGCCTGCAGGATGTTCTGGTCCGGGATGAAGTACGCCTGCGTGATCTCGATCGACGACTGCGCGCGGTCGATCGCCTCCAGGTACATGCCCCGGATGGGGTAGATCAGCTGGCGCGGCACGTTGCGGTGCGAGCGCACGTACGGGTCCCAGGTCGCCTCCGAGATCGGCTCGAGACGATCGTCCGGACGCACGTCGTTCCAGAAGTCGACGAACGCGTTCTCCAGGTCCCACACCGCCGGACCGGTCACCGCGACGTGCGTGTCGCGCCACTCGTCGGCGTAGAGGCTGCCGATGTTGTAGCCGCCGACGAAGCCGATCGTGTCGTCCACGACGAGGATCTTGCGGTGGTCCCGACCCCAGGCACGCGGGCTCAGGAAGCCCCAGCGACGCGGCAGGACCGGATACCGCATGACCTCGATGCCGTGACCGAACCGGAAGAAGCTCGGTCGCACGACGAGGTTGGCGAACCCGTCGTAGATGACCCGCACCTCGACGCCCCGGTCCGCGGCGTCCCGCAGGGCGGCTCGGAACCGGCGCCCCATCGCGTCGCCCTTGATGATGTAGGACTCCAGCAGGATGCGTCGCCGCGCGCCCGCGATCGCCGCGAGCATGTCCTCGTACAGCGCCTCGCCGGAGACGTAGACCTGCACCTCGTTGCCGCCGCCGATCGTGAAGTGCTCGGCCTCCACCCGGGGCAGTGGCTCGGTGCCGCGGGCTCGGAGCCGCTTGCGGACGGCCGTGACCCCCATCAGGGAGAAGGCGGCCAGCCACGGGACGGAGACCAGGGCGAGGACGACACGACTCAGCCATCCGCGGGCGGACGGCGATCGGAACGACATGGCGCTCAGCCTATCGGCGCCGTCAGACGAACACCGCGACCGGACGCGCGCCGACGCCGACCGACTCGTAGAGCGCCAGGAACTCCCCGGTCGGCGCGAAGACGGCGACCGGACCGGCGTCCGACAGCGACAGGTGTGGCAGCGCCCGGCCGTTCCTGACCGCCCGGGCGTCCTCCTCGCTCAGCTCGACGGCCGGGAGAGCCCGTCGCGCCGCCTCGGCGAGCGGGAGGAGGTCGAACGACGCGGCCAGCTCGTCGAGGGTGCGCGCGACCGTCAGGTCGAACCCGCCAACGCGGGTCCGCCGCAGGCGGGTCAGGTGTCCGCCGATCCCGAGCGCCTCACCGAGGTCTCGGGCGAGCGCCCGGACGTAGGTACCGCTGGAGCAGACGACCCGGACGTCGAGCTCGGCCCGGATCCCGGGTCGGAAGTCCTGCGGCTCGAAGACCTCGACGACGACGGGGCGCGCCTTCAGGCGCACCTCCTCGCCCGCCCGAACGCGGGCGTACGACCGCCGACCGTCGACCTTGATCGCCGACACCGCCGACGGCACCTGCTCGATCGCACCGGTGAGCGGATGCATCGCCTCCCGGATCTGGTCGATCGTCACCGCCGAGGCGTCCTGCTCCCCGGTGGTCTCGCCCTCGGCGTCGTCGGTCACGGTGGTCGCGCCCAGGGCGATCGTGGCCAGGTACTCCTTGTCGGCACCCGCAACGTGACCGAGCAGCCGGGTCGCGCGATTCACCCCGAGCACGAGCACCCCCGTGGCCATCGGGTCGAGCGTCCCGGCATGGCCGACCTTGCGGGTGCCGGCCAGCCGTCGGACCCGGGCGACGACGTCGTGCGAGGTCCAGCCGGACGGCTTGTCGACGATGACCAGGCCCGAGCCGACGTCCGCGGGACGTTCGCTCACGGAGCCTCGGGCACGTCGTCGTCCGCCTCGCGCCGCTTGTACGGATCCGGCTCGCCGGCGTACCGCGCGCTCCGGGCCTGCTCGGCCAGCCTGGCGTCCGCCTCCCGCGCCTTGGCGAGCAGCTCTTCGATCTCGCGCGCGGCCTCGGGGACCGCGTCGAGGATGAACTCCAGCGACGGCGTGTGTCGAACGCCGAGCTGACGGCCGACCTCGGACCGAATCAGGCCCGTGGCGCTGCGCAGCGCCGCGGCGGTGTCCTCACGCGCGGTCTCGTCACCCAGGACGGTGTAGAAGACCGAGGCGTGCTGACCGTCACCGGTCAGTCGGACGTCGGTGATCGTGACGAAGCCCAGGCGCGGGTCCTTGACCCGGCGCTCGAGCATCGCCGCCACGATCTCCTTGATCCGGTCCGAGATCTTCGCCTGCCGAGGTCCGGCCACGGTCAGTCCCGCGCCTTCTCGACCAGCTCGAAGGCCTCGATCACGTCGCCGACCTTGATGTCGGCGTACGAGATCACGACACCGCACTCGAAGCCTTCGCGGACCTCGGACACGTCGTCCTTCTCCCGGCGCAGCGAGAGCACGTCGAGGTTGTCCGCCACGACCGAGCCGTCGCGCACCAGCCGGACCTTCGCGTTGCGCCGGATGACGCCCGTCGAGACCATGCAGCCCGCGATGTTGCCGCCCTTGACCTTGCTGGAGCGGAAGATCTCGCGGATCTCGGCCTGACCGAGCTGACGCTCCTCGTAGATCGGCTTGAGCATGCCCTTGAGGGCCGCCTCGACCTCTTCGATCGCCTGGTAGATCACCGAGTAGTACTTGATCTCGACGCCCTCGCGGTCGGCGAGCTCGGTGGCCTTGCCCTGCGGGCGGACGTTGTAGCCGATGATGACGGCGTTCGACGCGGCCGCGAGGTTGACGTCGGTCTCGGTGATGGCACCGACACCGCGGTCGATCACGCGCAGCGCGACCTCGTCGCCGACCTCGATCGCGGCCAGCGAGTCCTCCAGCGCCTCGACCGAGCCCGCGCCGTCACCCTTGAGGATGAGCAGCAGCTCGTCGGTCTCGCCCTTCTCCATCGAGGACATGAAGTCCTCCAGGGTCCGGCGACCCGAGCGCTTCGCCAGCAGCGCGTTGCGCTCGCGCGCCTCGCGCTTCTCGGCGATCTGGCGGGCGATGCGGTCGTCCTCGACGACCATGAAGTTGTCGCCGGCACCGGGCACCGCCGTCAGACCCAGCACCAGGGCCGGACGCGACGGGGGCGCCTCCTCGATGTTCTGGCCGTACTCGTCGAGCATGGCGCGGACGCGGCCGAAGGCCGGGCCGGCGACGATCGAGTCGCCCACGCGCAGCGTGCCGCGCTGGACCAGCACGGTGGCGACCGGACCGCGACCGCGGTCCAGGTGCGCCTCGATCGCGATGCCCTCGGCCCGCTGGTCGGGGTTCGCCCGCAGGTCCAGGGCCGCATCCGCGGTCAGCACGATCGCCTCGAGCAGGTCCTCCAGACCCAGCTCGTTCTTGGCCGAGACGTCCACGAACATCGTGTCGCCGCCGTACTCCTCCGGCACCAGGCCGTACTCGGTGAGCTGACCGCGCACCTTGGCCGGATCGGCGCCGGGCTTGTCGATCTTGTTGACCGCGACCACGATCGGCACGTCGGCCGCCTTGGCGTGGTTCAGGGCCTCGATCGTCTGCGGCATGACACCGTCGTCGGCGGCCACGACCAGGATCGCGATGTCCGTGGCCTGGGCGCCGCGGGCACGCATGGCGGTGAACGCCTCGTGACCCGGGGTGTCGATGAACGTGATCGGACGCTCCTGGCCGTCGACCTCGGTCGTGACCTGGTAGGCACCGATCGACTGCGTGATGCCGCCGGCCTCCTTCGCCGCGACGTTGGCCTTGCGCAGCGCGTCGAGCAGCCTCGTCTTGCCGTGGTCGACGTGACCCAGGACGGTCACGACCGGCGGACGCGGCATGAGGTCCTCGTCGGAGCCCTCATCCTCGCCGAACTCCAGCGAGAACGACTCGAGCAGCTCGCGGTCCTCGTCCTCGGGCGAGACGACCTGGACGTCGTAGTTCAGCTCCTCGCCGAGCAGCTGCAGCGTCTCGTCGTTG
>JAJUII010000159.1 GCA_029265505.1 Aeromicrobium choanae | reverse complement strand
TGACCTGGATGCGCCGCCGGTTCCGCCTGCGCACGGCGCCGACCCTGGTCCGGAACATCCCGCACCGCCGCGCTGCCGTGCCGGACCCCGACCGGGGTCGGCTGCGCGAGCTCGCCGGGCTTCCGGCGAACGCACGCGTGATCGGGTACGCCGGCGGCGTCACGACCGGGCGCGGGCTCGAGGAGACGCTCGAGGCTCTCACCGAGCTCGGCACCGACACCCACCTGGTGATGCTGGGCTATGGCGACCCGAGCTACGTGACTCGGCTCTTCGCGCAGGCGCGCGAGCTCGGCGTGGCTGAGCGGGTGCACCTGGTCGGACCGGTGCCCGGACCCGAGGTCCCGGTGACGCTGGCCGACGCCGATGTCGCCGTCGTGTACGTGCGGCCGATCTGCCTGTCGTACCGCTACTCGCTGCCCAACAAGCTGTTCGAGTCCATCCACGCCGGGTTGCCGATCGTGGCGGCCGACCGGCCCGACTCCGCCGCGATCGTGAAGGGCTACGGCGTCGGAGAGGTGTTCGGCGCCGACCGGCCGGACCAGCTCGCCGCAGCGATCGAACGGGTCATCGCGCACGAGGGGCGGTATCGCGACCACGCCGTCGCTGCTGCCGATGACCTCGACTGGAGCCACGAGGCCACGAAGCTCATCGACCGTTACGCGCAGGTCCTGGACGGGATGCGATGACCCGGCCGCCGGTGCGAGCGAGCGTGCTGATCATCAGCTACTCGCCGTTGTATCGGGACGCGCGAGTACTGCGGCAGATCCGGTTGCTGAAGGAGCGCTACGCCGTCACCACGGTCGGGTACGGCCCGGCTCCCGAGGGTGTCGTGGAGCACGTCAGGATCCCCGACGAGATCGTCTACTGGCACAAGGATCGCCGCCTGCTGCTGGCCCGTGCCTACCAGCGCACCTACGACACGATGCCGGTGCAGCGATGGCTGCGTGCGCGGCTCCCTGTCGGGAAGCACGACGTGGTCATCGCCAACGATGTCGACACGGTTCCGTTAGCGATCGGTCTCGAGCCTCGCCGGGGCGTGCATGCGGACCTGCACGAGTACGCGCCTCGGCAGAACGAGGAGAGCCTGCCGTGGCGGCTCGTGGTGGCGCCCTACTTCCGCTGGCTCGTCCGGACCTGGGTGACGCGAGCGGACTCGGTCACCACGGTCTCCCCCGGTCTGGCTGCCGAGTACCGGCGCGAGTTCGGGATCGAGGCCGGCCTGGTGATGAACGCACCGCCGCGCGCCGAGCTCACGCCGACGCCGGTGGGCGGCTCCATCCGCTTGGTGCACGCGGGCAACGGGGTCCCCGAGCGGCTGGAGACGATGCTCACCGCGATGGATGCGGTCACCTCGGGCGCGACGCTCGACCTCTACCTCATCGATCAGGGCACGGGTTATGTGCCCTCGCTGCGGAAGCGGTACCGCGGCAGCGACCAGGTGCGCATCCATGACCCACGCCCCACCGACGAGATCGTCACCACGCTGAACGCCTACGACGTCGGCGTGTACGTGCTGCCGCCGATCTCGTTCAACTTCAGGCACGCGCTTCCCAACAAGTTCTTCGACTTCGTGCAGGCGCGCCTTGGTGTCGTGATCGGTCCCAGTCCCGACATGGCAGCGCTGGTACGTCAGCACGACGTCGGCGTGGTGGCTCCCGACTTCAGCTCGGCGTCGTTCGCCGCGGCTGTCGATGCCCTCACGCCCGCACGGGTAGCCGAGATGAAGGCAGCGAGTCATGTTGCCGCCGCGACTTTGTGCGCTGACCAGCAGGTCACCGGCTGGACCGACGCGGTCCAGGCGCTGCTGGGCCGGGCGTGAGCAGCACGCTCGTGCGGTGGTGACGTCGGTCGCCATCAGGTGACTCTCGCCGCCGTGCTGGGTACCGTGGGCTCCGGACGCCGCAAGCCGGCGATTCCCCGGACGAGGCGCGCCGTACCCGGACACGACGACGGCGTGATCGCCCTGGGAGGGGCGCGTCATGGTTGCTGCATGGATCGTTCTGATCATCTCCGGTGTGCTCGAGAGCGTGTGGGCGAGCGCGCTGACCCGGTCCGAGGGCTTCACGAAGCTGTGGCCGTCGGTCGTCTTCGGTGTCGCGCTCATCGCGAGCATGGCCGGCCTCGGGTACGCGTTAAAGTCGATCCCGCTCGGCACCGGGTACGCGATCTGGGTGGGGATCGGTGTCATCGGCACCGCGATCTACGGGATCGCCGCGCTCGGTGAGGCGGTCTCGGTAGCGCGGATCGTCTGCCTGGTTGCCATCGTGGGCGGGATCGCGGGCCTCAAGCTGACGAGCCCCGCTGCCTAGACCTGCTGTCCTGCGCCGCCCGACGACGGCGGCGGCCGCACGCTCGGCGGCCGCAGCCAGTGAACGGTGCTCGGCCACCCAGGCAGCGCGCCTGCTGCGCTCGTGCTCGCTGTCGGGTGCTCGGAGCGCCGAGATCATCGCGGCGGCGACGGCGTCGACATCGTGCTCGGCCACCCAGCCCAGCTCGTTCTGGCGAACCAGGTCGGCTGCCGCGCCGACGCCCGCGTAGACGACCGGTGTGCCGGTCCCCAGCGCGGCGAACAGCTTGGTCGGGATCGCGAAGTCGTAGCCCTGGCCGGGCACGATGCTGACGACGGCCGCGGCTGCGCCCCGCAGCCAGGCCGCGCTCTGCTCTAGCGGCACGCTGTCGTACATCGTCACGGCTGACTCCGGCAGCGAGTCCGCGACGGCGGCGATCGCCGACCACGCGCTTCCCTGCCCGAGATAGACAAGCCGTGCCTGGGGAACCGCTGCCAACACCTGCGGCATCGCACGGGCGAAGACGTCGGCCCCCTGCCACTCCGAGGCGGTGCCCGCGTAGACCAGCGTGTGCGGTCCCGCGCGCCGCTCCCCCTCCGGGCCGAACACCCGGGTATCGATGCCATTGCCCACGGTCACGACCCGGCGGGCGCCCAGCTCGCGGATTCGATCGCCGACCTCGTCCGAGACGGCCAGCGACACCGCGGCGCCCTTGAGCACCCACGACTCCAAGGCCCGCACGAACCTCTTGACGATGCGCGGTGCCCCCGTCGAGGCCGTCGCGTCGGACCAGACATCGGCGGCGTACCACGCATAGGGGATCCGCCGGAAGGCGCACACCAGTCGCACCACCGCACCCGTGGTGGGTGGCGGCTCGACCACGACGATCTCGGGTCGACAGCTCAGCAGCAATCGGAACAGCAGCGGGATGTCGAAGCTGAGGTAGGGCAGGTAGCCACGCACGTAGCCGGAGCGATCCCGAATGACGGGCCACCGTCGAACACGCACGTTCACCGGCGGACGGTCTCGGCCCGGTGCCGTCACCGAGACGACATCGACCGGCCCGTGCTTGGCGAGAGCCGTCACCAGGGATTCCAGACGAAACGCCGCCGCAGCCACTTCCGGTGCGTAGATCCTGCTCGCCAGGACCACCCACGGCGAGCTGGTCAACTGACGACGGCGGTCGACGCCAAGGTTCCCATCGTGGTCGGAGAGAGGAATCCGCCCGCCCCGTTGCCGGGGTAGACCAGGATCGTCCCCGTCGAGGTCACCCCCACGAGATCTGCGCGGCCATCTCCGGTGACGTCACCGAGACCCAGGATGGCACTGAAGCTTGACCATCCGGGCCCGATGGTCCGCGGCGGCAGTGCCAGACCGGGGCCGTTGCCGTCAGCGAAGAAGAGCCTCCCGGTGTCCGCCCCTCGCATCAGCAGGTCGGGAGCTCCGCCCGAGTTCAGGCGACCGGCGTTGATCACCGCGTTCATCCCGGAGGCACCTGTCGAGACCAGGACCCGCGTGCCGAATCCGCCGGTACCTGTTCCCGGGTAGTACCAGACCTGTCCGGTGCGGCTGTCGTGGGCCAGCAGGCCGGGCTTGCCATCGCCGCGCCAGTTGCCCGCACCCATGACCGAGCTGAAGGACGCCCATCCGTTGCCGATCTGCCGCCCCGTGGCGCTGAATCTGCCGCCCCCGAGGCCGGTGTGCAACATCAGCGCCCCGCGGGTGGTCACCACCATGATGTCCGGGCGCCAGTCGCCGTTCCAGTCACCGCTGGCGAGCACGGCGCTCGTCGAGGACGAGGTCCGGATCCCCGTGTCCGCCAAACCCGTCCAGGCAGGGCGGGTGAGCGAGTAGCCGTACCGAACAAGCTTGGCGTCCGCACGCACCGCGACGATGGCCATGGACTCGCCCGCGAGCGTGGTCGCGGGCAGGACGCGCATGGTCGACCAACCGGTTCCGAACGGGACGCGGGCAACGGAGTCCACCCGGCCGCTCCCGGTGCCCGGGTAGAGCCACAGGCGCCCGCCCTTGTCGACGGCGACTACGTCACCGTGCCCGTCACCTGTCGCATCACCCACCCCGGTGGTCTGGTCCATCGACGCCCAGCCGGTACCGATCGTGATGGTCGTGCCGAACCCACCACGGCCATTCGACGGATAGGCATACACGCCGCCGCCGGTGCTGGCCTCGGTGACGAGGGCGGGACGACCGGACACGAATGCTGGCGCAAGGCTGATGGAACTGAACGCGTTCCAGCCGACTCCGATGAGTTTGGCGCGCGCGAACCGCGCCTTGCCGTCTCCGGCGTAAAGCCAGAGCCGACCATCGGCGCTGCGGGCGATGAGGTCGGGCTTGCGGTCGCCGTTCCAGTCGCCGCCGACGATCGAGGTGAAGCTGCCCCAGCCCGTCCCGATGACGCGCGATCCTTGCGAGGTGACGCCACCTCCGGCGACGCCCGGGTAGAGCGTCAGCCGTCCAGCCGTGTCGATCAGCAGCATGTCGGCATGGCCGTTGCCGTCGATGTCACCGGGGCTGACGGTGCGCGCCTGTGACCAACCGGTCCCGATGGTCGACGTCGTCCATGTCCCGCGGTCACCGGTAGAAGCCAGGTAGACCCGGCCGCCCTGGTTGACCAGGAGGTCGGCACGGCCGTCACCGTCGAGATCGCGGTCGAGCTGGCGATCGGCGAACGAGCCGATGTAGGAGTTGATCTTCGTGCGCATCTCGCCGAGGCGGTTGTACATGTACCGCCCCGGGCACGTGGTCTGCTTCGAGTCGCGGTGACCGTTGATGCGGTCGAAGGTGCCGGCGTCGACCGTCACGGTCCCGCCGGCGGTGGTGATGCCGTGCATCGCGAGCTTCCAGGCTGCCAGACGTGCGACCGAGGTGAACGCCGCTGCCGGAACCGGTGCGGTGTCGAAGTTGCCCAGCAGCGAGATGCCCGAGAAGTTCGAGTTGAGGCCTGTCGCGTGCGCGCCGACCGGGGCCTGGTCCACGCCTCCGTAGCGACCCTCCCAGATCCGGCCGAACCGGTCGACGATGAAGTTGTAGCCGATGTCGCCCCAGCCGCGACCCCAGTCCTCCGCGTGGTACGCGTAGATGGACCGCATCAGCGCGGGCACCTGGGACGCCGTGTAGTCGTTCGCGTTGACCGTGTGGTGGATGTCGATGCCCTGCACGCGGCCCTGCGAGGGGTTCCAGGTCATCTTGGACTCGTCCGCGCCCCACTGCGCCCGCGAGTAGATCGTGGGCCGGCTGGTCGCGGCGGTCGT
The DNA here is from genome assembly GCA_029265505.1 of Aeromicrobium choanae. GTDB lineage: Bacteria > Actinomycetota > Actinomycetes > Propionibacteriales > Nocardioidaceae > Aeromicrobium > Aeromicrobium choanae_A. Next base: position 317 of record JAJUII010000159.1, on the reverse strand, counting down.
CATGGCCGCGGTGGTCACGGGCGCCGAGTCCGCGGTCGACTCCCCCGGGTCGACGAGCGCCAGGCTCGGGGCGCCCGGAAGCGTGGTGTCGCTGGCCAGCCGGACCTCGACGGCGTCGGCGCCGATGACTGCGGTCGGCGTGGTGCCGTCGCGCGCACCGACCTCGGCCTCGTCGTCACGGGTGCCGAGCTCCTCGACATGCATGGGCTCCCATGCCGACCACTGGTCGTCGGTGAGCGTCCGCATCTCGACGTCGTGGTCGGCCGGTGCGCTCTCGAGATCCCACGTCACGCCCACCACAGACAGCTCAGGGGTCT
>JAJUII010000170.1 GCA_029265505.1 Aeromicrobium choanae | reverse complement strand
GTACACCGAGTGCCGTCTGGACCCGATCGCGATGGAGATGGTTCGCGACATCGACCAGGAGACGGTCGACTTCGTGCCCAACTACGACGGTCGCTCCCAGGAGCCGACGGTCCTTCCCGCCCGGATCCCGAACCTGTTGGTCAACGGCTCGGCCGGGATCGCGGTCGGCATGGCGACGAACATCCCGCCGCACAACCTGCGAGAGGTCGCCGACGGCATCCAGTGGGCGCTGGACCACCCCGACGCCTCCCGCGAGGAGCTGCTCGACGCGCTCATCGAGCGGATCAAGGGCCCGGACTTCCCCACCCACGGACTGATCGTGGGCACTCAGGGAATCGAGGACGTCTACCGCACGGGTCGTGGCTCGATCCCGATGCGCGCGGTGGTCAACATCGAGGAGGACACGCGCGGCCGGATGCAGCTCGTCGTCACTGAGCTGCCTTACCAGGTCAACCCCGATGCGCTGATGCGCAAGATCGCCGACCTGGCCCAGAGCGGCCGTGTCCAGGGCATCAGCGATCTGCGTGACGAGTCCAGCGATCGTGCCGGTCGTCGGATCGTCATCGAGGTCCGCAAGGACGCCGTGGCGCGGGTCGTGCTGAACAACCTGTACAAGCACACCGACCTGCAGACGAACTTCAGCGCCAACATGCTGGCGATCGTCGACGACGTGCCGCGGACCCTGACGCTCGACGGCTTCGTGACCCACTGGATCACGCACCAGATCGACGTCATCCGCCGGCGCACCCAGTACCGCCTGCGCAAGGCAGAGGAAGAGGCGCACATCCAGCGAGGGCTGGCCAAGGCGCTCGACCAGCTCGACGAGGTCATCGCGCTGATCCGACGCAGCCCGACCGTCGAGGAGGCACGAGAGGGTCTGATGGAGCTGCTCGAGATCGACGAGCTCCAGGCCACCGCGATCCTGGACATGCAGCTGCGTCGGCTCGCCGCGCTCGAGCGTCAGAAGATCCTCGACAAGCTGGCCGAGCTCGAGCGTCGCATCGCCGAGTACAAGGAGATCCTCGCCAGCGAGGCCCGTCAGCGCGAGATCGTCGGCGAGGAGCTCGCCGAGATCGTCGAGAAGTTCGGCGACGATCGCCGCACCAAGATCATCGCCGCCGACGGCGACCTCTCCGACGAGGACCTCATCCCCGACGAGGAGGTCGTCGTCACGATCACCAAGGGCGGGTACGCCAAGCGGACGAAGGCCGACCTCTACCGGATCCAGAACCGCGGCGGCAAGGGCGTGCGCGGAGCGTCGTTGCGCGGCGAGGACGTCGTCGAGCACGTCTTCGCCACGACCGCGCACCACTGGATCCTGTTCTTCACCGACCAGGGGCGCGTCTACCGGGCGAAGGCGTACCACCTGCCCGAGGGCGGGCGCGATGCGCGGGGCGGCCACGTCGCGGGTCTGTTGGCCTTCCAGCCGGACGAGCAGATCGCCCAGGTGCTGGCGATCCGCGACTACGAGCAGGAGCCGTACCTGGTGCTCGCCACGAAGAAGGGCCTGGTCAAGAAGACCAGACTGACGGAGTACAACAGCCCCCGGCAGTCCGGGATCATCGCGATCAACTTCCGCGATGAGGACGATGAGCTGGTCGGGGCGAGCCTGGTCTCCCCCGAGGACGACATCCTGCTCATCAGCCGCAAGGCGCAGTCGCTGCGGTTCCACGCCGACGACGAGCAGTTGCGGCCGATGGGTCGCGCGACCTCCGGTGTGACGGGCATGAAGTTCCGCGGAGACGACTCGCTGCTGTCGATGACGGTCGTCAAGGCGGGATCGGACGAGGCGGGCGAGCGCGACGCCGACGACCAGCTCTACGTCTTCACCGTGACCGACGGTGGCTTCGCGAAGAAGACCAAGATCGACGAGTACCGCGTCCAGAACCGCGGCGGTCTGGGCATCAAAGCCATGCAGATCACCGAGTCGCGCGGCGAGCTGGTCGGCGGTCTGGTGCTGCGAGACAGCGACGATGTCATCTCCGTGACGGAGTCCGGTCAGATCACCCGCAGCCTCGTGTCCGGCGTTCCTGCCAAGGGTCGTGGCACGATGGGAGTGAGTTTCGTGAAGTTCAAGGGGAACGATCGTGTCGTCACGATCGCACGCAACACGGATCTGACCCCGAGCGAGACCACGCAGGACGAGACCGAGACGTCGAACGCAAGCGGGGACGACAGTGACTGATCAGCAGACCGGCAAGTCGAACAAGACGACGAGCGCGCCTGCCACGAAGGCCCAGGGGGCGGCCAAGAAGAACGGCACGCGGCCCGCGGTCACGGCTCGACGGCCGCTGTCGAAGGCTGAGTACGCCCGCACGACGAAGTCGAAGCCGGACGCGACGTCCGTGATCCCCGCCGTGCGCGAGGAGGTCCCGTCGACCGAGTCGGCCGAGCCCACGGCCGGAGCGACGACGTCGGAGCCTTCCGGCGCGGAGGCGACGTCCGGTGCGAAGCAGACGACGGGCGAGAAGCCCGCGGCGAGCACGTCCGAGAAGCGTGACACGAGCGCCCCCGGGAAGGCCGAGACCGGAGCGAAGAAGACGTCTCCCTCGGCGGCCGGCACGAGTGCGCCGTCGACCGACGACCGCCCGACGCAGATGATGGCCGCGGTGCCCGCGGACGCCCCGACGAAGACCCCGCCGGCAGCTCCGGCACCGGAGTCGAAGGCCGCGCCTGCCCGGCCGGCCGCCGGTGAGCCCGCTCCCGCGACGACGAAGGCGCCCCCCCAGACCGAGTCGAAGCCCCAGGCCCGCACCGAGGAGTCGAGCTCCGAGGGCCGTTCGGCCAAGCTCAAGGTCCGTCACGTCGAGCCGTGGAGCGTGACCAAGATGGCCTTCGTGGTCTCGGTCGCGCTCATGATCGTCAGCGTCGTCGCCGCCAGCGTGTTCTGGACCGTCCTGCAGATCACCGGAGTCTGGGGCGCGCTCAACGACAGCGTCTCGAACGTCTTGGCCGACGACTCGGCCGGCTTCGACGTCACCGACTACCTCGGCTTCGGACGGATCGTCGGCCTGACCCTGCTCGTGTCGAGTCTCAACGTCGTGTTCATGACGGCATTGGCCACGATCGCCGCGCACCTGTACAACCTCGCGGCGTCGATCCTCGGCGGCATCGAGGTCACGTTCGGTGAGCGAGATTGAGCCGGTGCGGCCCGCAGGGACCCGATTGTGAGTTCCGCGAGCTCGTACGGTAGTCTCGTCTACTGCTGCACGGGCCTATAGCTCAGCTCGGTTAGAGCGCTTCCCTGATAAGGAAGAGGTCGCTGGTTCAAGTCCAGCTAGGCCCACCGAAGGAGGAATCACCGTGAAGAAGTTCCTCGCCTTGGCCGTCGCCGCGACCGGAGCTCTCTGGTTCCTCAACCGCCGCAAGTCCACCTCCACCGATCCGTGGGCGGCTCACAGCGACTCGGTCTGATTCTTCCCTTCCGGGGCCTTGGCGCAATTGGTAGCGCACCTGCTTTGCAAGCAGGGGGTTAGGGGTTCGAGTCCCCTAGGCTCCACCACGACTACGTCACACATCTCGTTCGACGATCGCGCGGACCGCCTTGTTCTCACGCTGAGTCCGCGCGTCCTTGACCTTGACCCTGGGGCAGACGCTGAGGTGGTGTCCGGTGGCGGTTCCGCCACCGCGACACCGTTGAAGGAGTGATCGGAGTGAGCCTCGACATCTCGCTTCAGGAGCGCCCGATGGTCCGGTACGTCGGAGCACCTGTCCGCGCGTGCTTCGCGGAGTTCGGAGCACCCGGGGGACCCAACGAGCAGATCCCGCGACTCTACGGATGGCTGTCCGAACGCGGGACGGTCCCGCTGGGCGGTCCGCTCTACATCTATCGGCATCTCGGGCCGAGCCGCGAGGAGACGGTCGACCTGACCGTCGCGGTCCCGGTCTCCGAGCCGGTCGTCCCCGGCGACGGCCTCGTGTTCGGGGGTCTGCCGGCCGGGACGTACCTCGTGGGCCACCACAGGGGATCCCCCGACGGCATCGAGCGATCCCGCGCCGAGGTCGAGACCTGGGCCGCCGCACGGGGCCTGGCGCTTCCGACCTCGCGCGCCGACGACGGGTTGGAATGGACGGGATTCGCCGAGCACTTCCTCACCGATCCGGCGGAGGAGCCGGACCCCACCCGATGGGAGATCGATCTGCTGTACCTGCTCGACTGACGTCCGCTCCTAGAATCGAGGGCGGAGGGGACGATGGCCGAGCTGATGACCATCGGGGAGTTCGCCGCGGCGACCTGGCTCTCCCCGAAGGCATTGCGACTCTATGACCGCAAGGGTCTGCTGTCCCCCGACGCCGTCGATCCCCACAGTGGTTACCGGAAGTACAGCCCGGCACAGGTGGAGACGGCACGCATCATCACCTTGCTGCGCCGCATCGACATGCCGCTGGACCGGATTCGCGAGGTGTTGCGGAGCACCCCCGCCGAGAGGGCGATGCAACTCGCTCGGTACCGGGAGCGCGAAGCCGAAGAGCATGCACGTCGCCAGTCGCTGGCGGAGTTCCTCGAGCACGCTCTCGCCGGTGGCTCGCTGGACGGTGAGCACCAGCCAGGGGTGGCGGGCTTCGAGGTGGCCGTCCGCACGGTTCCGGCGACCGCCGTGGTCACGTCGATCCGCCACACCTCGGCCAAGAACCTACCGGAAGTCATCGCCGAGGAGGCGGCGCGGCTCTTCCGGTCGGCGCAGGAGCGAGGCGGGGCCGCCGGACGTCTCGTCGTGATCTACCACGGGCAGGTCGGCTGGGAATCCGACGGGCCGATCGAGGTGTGCGTCCCGATTCGGGACCGGGGGCGCGCCCACCGGGTCGAACCCGAACACCGGGAGGTGTACACCCGGGTCCGGGCCCAGGACGTGCAGTTCCCCCGGATCCTCGCGGCGTTCGAGGCGGTCCAGCTGCGGGCGAGTCAATTCAGGATGACGGCGGCAGGACCGCCCCGCGAGGTCTACGACCCGATCACCGAGGGAGCGGTGCCGCACTGTGACGTGGCGCTCCCGGTGATCGACGCGTCACAGGAGGAGCGGAGAGATCCGGCCGGCGAGCGGTCGTGATCCGTCCGACTCCCGGTGACGCGCCGTGACGGTCGCGCCCACGACCACGTCATACACAGGTGTGTGTATCCCTGGGGATGAATCACACCGATGTAATTCTTATCCACGACGTGTGCACAAGCCTGTGGAAAACTCACGTGGTCAGGTGCGGCATGACCTCCTCGGCCACCAGCTGGAGGTGCTCCAGGTCCGTCAGGTCGAGGACCTGCAGGTAGACCCGCTCGGCGCCGGCGTCGGCGTACGTGCGCAGCTTCTCGACGATCTCGTCGGGCGTGCCCGCGAGGCCGTTCTGGCGCAACTCGTCGACCTCGCGTCCGATCGCAGTCG
>JAJUII010000125.1 GCA_029265505.1 Aeromicrobium choanae | reverse complement strand
TCGCCGTCTCGGTGCTCGGGCTGCTCGCCACGCTGTGGGCGCTCGGTCGTCGTCCGGCCGCTCGGTGGGCGCTCCTGGCGGTCAGCGTCCTCACCGCCGGGGTCGCGGTCCTCGGCGTCCCCATCGGCCTGCTGTGGCTGGTCGGCTCGATCGTGGTGATCGTCCAGCTCATGCGTCCGGAGGCCAAGGAGTGGTTCGGCCGAGCATGACGATGCTCACATATGCCGCTGCTCACATCGGCCGTCTCACGGCGGGAAGAGTCCCGAGACCGGAGTTACGCTGGACGTCATGGCTGAAGACCGCTCCGGTTCCCGTCCACACGTCGTCGTCGTCGGCGGTGGCTTCGGTGGGCTGGCCGTCGTGCGCAAGCTCAAGAACGTCGACGTCGACGTCACGCTCATCGACCGCCACACCTACAACACCTTCCAGCCTCTCCTCTACCAGGTCGCGACGGCGAGCCTGAACCCCGGAGACATCACCTGGTTCCTGCGCGCGGTGCGCGCCCGCCAGGACAACGTGCGCTTCCTCAAGGGCACGGTCATCGAGATGGACCAGGAGGCGCGCACGGTCCTCCTCGACGGCAACATCACCGTCAGCTACGACTACCTCGTGCTCGCGAACGGCGTGACCGCGAACTTCTTCGGGATCCCGGGTGCGGAGGAGTACGCGATGCCGCTCTACCGCCGCTCGCAGGCGCTCGCGCTGCGGGACCTGATCTTCGCCAACCTCGAGGACGCCGCGATCAACGGTCAGGATCGCGATCTGCGCCTCGTCGTCGTCGGCGGCGGGGCGACCGGGGTCGAGACCGCCGGCGCGCTCGCCGAGATGCGCAACCTGGACATGCCGACCACCTATCCCGAGCTGGACCCGACTCGCGTCGAGGTCACGCTGGTGGAGATGGGCGAGCACGTGCTCGCGCCGTTCCACCCGAAGCTGCGCGATTACGCCAAGAAGGAGCTCCTCAAGCGGGGCATCGACCTGCGGCTCAAGACCGCGGTCAAGGAGGTGCGGCGCGACGGCGTCCTCGTCGAGCACGACGGTCGCGAGGAGTTCCTGCCGGCCGGGATCGTGGTGTGGGCGTCCGGCGTCGCCGCGCACGACGTGGTCAAGAACTGGGGCGTCCCGCAGGGGCGCGGCGGTCGCATCGAGGTCGACGAGCACCAGGAGGTCCGCGGCCTGCCGAACGTGTTCGCGATCGGCGACGTGTCCATCAACCCGGACTCGCCGCTGCCGCAGTTGGGCCAGCCCGCGATCCAGGGCGGCAAGCACGTCGCGAAGGTCATCGCGCGGCGCGTGCAGGGCAAGCCGATGCCCAAGCCGTTCAAGTACTTCGACAAGGGCACGATGGCCACGATCGGTCGAGCCTCGGCGATCGCCCAGGTGCGCTACCTGCCGCGACTCAAGGGCTTCCCGGCCTGGTTCATCTGGGTGACCGTCCACGTCGCGCTCCTGCTCGGCAACCGCAACCGGTTCGCGACCATGACGAACCTGTCGCTGAAGTACCTCCTGTGGCGCAGCCACAACGCGATCGTCGGCGAGACGCCGTACGTCATCTCGCACGAGCCGAAGGTGGTCAAGGGCAACGAGTTCGACGCGCCACCGTCGAAGAAGGCCGTCCGCAAGGCGGTCTCCAAGAAGGCCAAGGTGCGCGAGGCCGCGGCCAAGCGGACCCTGGAGGAGATCGGCTCCTCCGGCTCGACGAAGTCCTGAGCCTGCGACCTACCCCACCGACGCCTCGTCGACCACCCGCAGCAGCTCGTCACGGGCGGTGAGCAGGGACGGGCCGTACCAGGTCAGCGACCGGCCGCTGCACAACGCCGTCGGCACCCGCTCGAACGCCTCTGGGCCGTCGTCCGGCGTGAATCGGTAGGGCTCGTCCGGGAGCAGCACCACGTCCACGTCCGGCGAGTCCAGCACCGCGAGCTCGATCCGCGGGTAACGGTCGACGGAGTCGGCGAACGCCGGTCGTAGACCCAGCCGGCGCACCACGTCCCCGGTGAAGGTCCGCCCGCCCACGACCATCCACGGGTCGCGCCAGATCGCGACGGCGACGCGCGTCCGACGCTCCGGCACCGGCGCGGCCCAGATCCGCTCGGCCGCCACGAGCCAGTCCGGGACGCCCCAGCCGAGCCCGTCGAGGAACAGTCGCCGCAGCGAGGCGAACGCCCGGTCGACCGATTCGATGTCGGTCACCCACACCGGCACCCCGGCCTCGCGCAGGCGCCGGACGTCGAGCTCGCGATTCTCCTCCTTGTTGGCGACCACGAGATCCGGACGCAGGTCGACGATCGCCCGGCGGTCCGGGTTCTTGGTGCCCCGCACCCGTCGGACCGTCAGGTCGGTCGGGTGGGTGCACCAGTCGGTCGCGCCGACCAGCGCCTCGGCGCGCGTCGCGGCGATCGCCTCGGTGAGGGAGGGCACGAGGCTGACCACACGACGGGCGGGTCGGTCGACGTCGACGCGGTGGCCCAGATCGTCCTCCACCCGTCCTCCTCGGATGTTCCGTGGTCCGCTGATCCCACGATACGGCCGCCGGTGGCCGCGTCGGGCGCCGCGGACGGCGGACTCTACAGTGAAGCCATGAGTGAGTGGACCGCCTCGGGCGACTGGACCGACATCCGTTACGAGACCACGCAGGACGGGATCGCCAAGATCACGATCTGTCGTCCCGAGGTCCACAACGCGTTCCGGCCGCAGACGATCCAGGAGATCTCGCGCGCCTTGTCGATCGCGCGCGACGACGAGTCGATCGGCGTCATCATCCTGACCGGCGAGGGCGGCAAGGCGTTCTGCTCCGGCGGCGATCAGCGGGTCCGGGGCGACTCGGGGTACAAGTCCGACGAGGGTGCCACCGGCCGCTTCGACGTCACCGACCTCCACGTGCAGATGCGGCGCTGCCCCAAGCCGATCGTCGCGATGGTGGCCGGGTGGGCGATCGGCGGCGGTCACGTGCTCCACTTGGTCTGCGATCTGACCATCGCAGCCGACAACGCCCGCTTCGGTCAGGTCGGTCCGAAGGTCGGCTCGTTCGACGGCGGTTACGGCGCGAGCATCCTCAGCGACCTGGTCGGGCCGAAGAAGGCCAAGGAGATCTGGTTCCTGTGCCGCCAGTACGACGCGCAGCAGGCCCTCGAGATGGGCCTGGTCAACACCGTCGTCCCGCTGGCCGACCTCGAGGCCGAGACGCTCAGGTGGTGCCGGGAGATGCTCGCACTCTCGCCCTGGGCCCTGCGGCTGTCCAAGCTGAGCTTCCACGCCCACGAGGACGGCTACGCCGGCATCCAGCAGCTGGCCCACGACGCCAATCTGTTGTTCTACGGCCAGGAGGAGGCCCAGGAGGGCCGCGAGGCCTACAAGGCCAAGCGCAGCCCCGACTTCTCCCGCTTCCCACGACGCTCGTGACGGTTTCCCCGGTTAACCGGGGAAACTGTCACTTCACGAGGGAAACTTCCCTCGCGAAGTGACAGGAAACCTCGTTCAGTCGTGGCGCACGTGGTGACGTCCGAGCGGCAGGATCATCGGCCGTCCGCTCGTCGGATCCTCGACCACCCGAGCGTCGAGTCCGAACACGACCTTGACCGTCTCCTCGGTGAGGACCTCTTCGGCCCGACCGCACGCGTGGATCGTTCCGTGGTGCACCGCCACCATGTGATCGGCGTACCGGGCGGCGAGGTTGAGGTCGTGCAGCACCATTGCGATCGTCGTGCCCCGAGAGCGGTTGAGGTCGGTCAGCAGGTCGAGGACCTCCACCTGGTGGCACACGTCGAGATAGGTGGTCGGCTCGTCGAGGAGCAGGACCTCCGTCTGCTGGGCCAGGGCGAGTGCGATCCACACGCGCTGCCGTTGGCCTCCCGACAGCTCGTCGACCACCCGATCGGCCAGATCGAGCACACCCGTGGCCTCGAGGGCGTCGGCCACGATCGCGTCCTCGCCGGGCGTCCAGCGGGCGAACGCCCGCCGGTGCGGGTGACGGCCCTGGGCCACGAGCTCGGCGACCGTGATGCCCTCCGGGGCGATCGGTGACTGCGGCAGCAGGCCCAGGCGACGGGCGACCTGCTTGGTCGGCATCGCGTGGATGTCCGCGCCGTCGAGCAGCACCCGACCCGAGTCCGCCGGGAGCAGTCGCGCCATGCCGCGCAGCAGGGTGGACTTGCCGCAGGCGTTCGCGCCGACGATCGTCGTGATGCGGCCGGTGGGCAGGGTCAGTGTCAGGTCCGTGACGACGGGCCGGGTCCCGTAGCCGAGGGTGAGCGACTCGGTGGTCAGCGAGGTGGTCACAGGGAGCCTCCCGTGCGTTGGGTGCGGATCAGCAGGTAGACGAGGAACGGAGCGCCGAGCGCGCCGGTGACGACGCCGACCGGGTAGCGGTGCTCGAACAGGAACTGGCCGACGAGGTCGGCGGACAGGACGAGCACCGCACCGGTCAACGCCGCGGGGACGATGAGGGCGCCGCGCGGTCCGATGAGCCGGACCGCGATCGGGCCGGCCATGAACGAGACGAACGAGATCGGGCCGGTGGCGGCCGTGGCGAAGGCGGCGAGAGCCACCGCGGCGACCACGAGCAGACGCCGGCTGCGCTCCACAGCGACCCCCAGGCCGGCCGCCGCGTCATCGCCCAGGCGCAGCAGTCCCAGGTCGCGGCCCAGGACCAGCACGATGGGCACGAGGAGGAGCGCCGCCAAGCTCAACATCGCGACGTCGTCCCACGAGGCGAGGTTCAGGCTGCCGGTCAGCCAGCGCATCGCGCCCTGCAGGTCCCATTGGTCGGCGCTCACCAGCAGGTACAGGGTCGCGCTGTGGAGCATGGCTGCGATGCCGATGCCGATGAGGATGAGCCGGGTGCCGACGACGCCGCCGCGGGCCGCGAGCAGGTAGATCCCGAAGGCGGTGCCGACGCCGGCGATCACCGCGCTGACCGAGACGGCCAGTCCGGAGAGCCCGAGCACGAGGATGCAGAACAGCGCCATCACGTTGGCCCCGTGGGTGATGCCGATGATGTCGGGGCTGGCGAGCGGATTGCGCAGCATGGTCTGGAAGGTCACGCCTGCGATGCCGAAGGAGGCCCCGGCGAGCACGGCGAGCACGGCGCGGGGCAGTCGCAGCTCGCCGACCGAGAAGCTCGCGCCGGGGACGTCCTGCCCGGCGAGCACGGCCACGACGTCCGAGATCGGGTAGATCCGATCGCCCCAGACGAGCGAGAACGCGAACAAGGCGAGCAGTGTGCAGCTCAGCGCGGCGATCGTCACGCCGGCGCGGCGCGAGGCGCGGCGGCGGGCGGCACGGACGACGGTGGCGCTCATGCCCGAACCCCCGTCCGGGTCAGGACGACCCAGATGAACACCGGGGCGCCGAGCAGTGCGGTGATGATCCCGACCTCGATCTCCTGCGGTCGGGCGACCACCCGGCCCACGGTGTCGGCGAGGGTCAGCAGCGCGGCGCCGGTCAGCGCGGACACCGGCAGCAGCCAACGGTGATCGCTCCCGACCACGAGGCGGACCAGGTGCGGGACCACCAATCCCACGAAGCCGATCGGACCGGCCAGCGCGGTCGCGGCACCGCACAGCAGGACGCCGCCCGTCGCCGCCAGCAGGCGCGTACGGACGACCGGGACGCCGAGGCCGGCCGCGGCGTCGTCGCCCAGGCCGAGGAGATTGAGTCCGCTCGCGGTGAGGGCGCACAGGGCGACCCCCACGGCGATGAAGGGCATCACGGTGAGGGTGTCGTGGTTCTCGGCCCGCCCGACTCCGCCGACCACCCAGAACCGGTAGACGTTCATGACCTCCATGCGAGGAAGCAGGATCGCGGTCGTCAGCGAGGTCAGAGCCGCCGTCGTGATGGCGCCCGCGAGGGCGAGCTTGAGCGGGGTCGGGCCACCGCGACCCAGCGAGCCGACGGTGTAGACGAAGGCCGCGGCGAGCGCGGCGCCGGTCAGGGCGAACCAGATGTAGCCCTGCATGGAGTGGATTCCGACGAAGGCGATGCCGATCACGACGGTGAGCGAGGCGCCGGAGTTGATGCCCAGGATGTAGGGATCGGCCAGCGGGTTGCGGGTGACGCCCTGCAGCATGACGCCGGCCATCGCGAGCGAGGCGCCGACCAGCAGCGCCAGCAGGGTTCGGGGGACGCGACTGCGGACGGCGGCGGCGGTGATGTCGTCGCCGCCGACGACGATCGCCTGCCACACCTCCGGCAGGCTCACCACGCGCGAGCCGAACGCGATCGAGAGTGCGACGGCGCCGAGCGCCGCGGCGAGCGCGACCGCCGTCCACCACCGGGGGCGCCGCGTCACGGCGGCGCCCGCGGTGGGGGGTGCGGCGGTCTCGATCACTGGACGCGCGCCGCCGCCTCGCCGAGCAGCCTGGTGTACTCGGGCAGCATCCAGGGGATCGACAGGGCCGAGGGGGAGACCGCCGCGGCGAGCGGCGTGTCGTCCTCCAGCAGCGCCACCGAGCCGCGCTCGATCGCCGGGATCTTGCCGATCAGCGAGTCGGCCTGGGCGGCGCGCAGCGCCTTCTCGGTGCCGTAGCCCACGAACACGTCGGCGTCGTCGAGGACGTCGGCCTGCTCGGCGCTGAGCTCGATGAAGAACGAGTCGGAGCTCTTCGCGGCCTCCTCGACCGACGGCGGGGTCGCGAAGCCGAGGTCGTTGAGGAAGGCCGCCCGCGTGTCCTGCGGCGTGTAGAAGCCGACCTTGGACAGGTCCGCCGGATCGATCCAGCTCTGGACCGCGGTCTTGCCCTCGATCTGCGGGTACTCGGCGACCGCGTCGGCGATCTGCTGCTCGAGCTCGGCGATCAGTTCGGCGGCCTCCTCGGTCTTGCCGAGGGCCCGGCCGGTCATTTCGATGGCCTCACGCCAGGTGGTGGTCCAGGCCGGACCGGCCGGGTACGCGATCGTGGGGGCGATCTTGGACAGGGTGGTGAACTCCTCCTCGGTGATCCCGGAGTTGACGGCGAGGATGAGGTCGGGCTCGGTCGCCGCGACGGCGTCGAAGTCGATGCCGTCGGTCTCGTCATAGAGGGTGGGGGTGTCCGCCCCGAGCTCGTCGAGGGCGTCCTTGACCCACGGGTGGATGCCGTCGGAGTCGTCGTCGCCGTAGGTCACCGAGGGCATCCCGACGGGGACGACCCCGAGGGCGAGCGCGGTGTCCTGGTTCGACCAGGCGACGGTCGCCACGCGCTCGGGCTGCTTCGGGATCGTCGTCGGGCCCCACTGGTGCTCGATCGTGACGGGGAAGTCGCCGTCGGGGGCGGCGTCGGTGTCGTCGGCGTCGTCGGACGTGCCGCAGGCGGACAGGCCGATCGCGAGAGCCGCGGCGGCCAGGATGCGGGTCAGGCGCACGAGCTGGAACCTTTCATCTCGGATAGGTAAGCCAAGCCTAACCTGTTCGCCCAGTGTCTCGGCAGGGGGTCCGCGAACCGAACCACTACGGTGGACCCATGCCGGAACTGGAGTTCGATCCGCTCGAGCGCGCGGGTGAGCTGTGGCAGGAGCGCATCGGCGACGCGACGTCGATGCGGCTGGCCACCTCGATCATGCGGGTCCACCAGATCCTGCTGGCGCGTCTGGACGGGGCGCTCAAGCCCTTC
>JAJUII010000074.1 GCA_029265505.1 Aeromicrobium choanae | reverse complement strand
GGCGTCGCCGCCCACGGCGTCTCGGCCTATCCGTCGAGCGTCACGGTCGCGATGGTGCGGGCGTTCGTCACCGGCGTCGCCGGCGTCTCGGTGCTCGCCCGCCAGCATGGCGTGGCGCTGCGGGTGCTCGATCTGGGCGTCGACGGCGAGTTCCCCGATCTCGACCCGGCGATCGGCGCGTACAAGGTGCGTCGCGGCAGCGGCGCGATCCACGTCGAGGACGCGATGACGGTCGAGGAGACGCACCGAGCGCTCGAGGCGGGCCGCCGGATCGCCGCCGAGGAGATCGCCGCCGGCGCCGACCTGCTCATCGGCGGCGACATGGGCATCGGCAACACGACTCCGGCCGCGGCGCTCATCGCGGGCGTGCTCGGGCTTCCCGCCGCCGAGGTCGTGGGGCGGGGCACGGGCATCGATGACGCCGCGCTCGCGCGCAAGATCGAGGTCGTCGAGGCGGCGCTGCGCCGCGCCGGCGACCGGGTGAAGGATCCCGTCGAGCTGCTCACGGCGCTCGGGAGCCCCGACCTCGCGGCCCAGGCCTCGTTCCTGGCCGCCGCCGCGGAGGCGGGCGTGCCCGTCCTGCTCGACGGCGTCATCTCCGTCGCCGCCGCGACCGTGGCCGAGTTCCTCGCACCCGGCGCCAAGGCGTGGTTCGCCGGCGGCCACCGCTCCACCGAGCGAGCCCAGTGGCGCGCCCTCGAGGCGCTGGAGATCACCCCGCTCGTGGACGTCGGCATGCGCCTGGGCGAGGGCTCGGGCGCCGTGGTCGCCGTGCCGCTGGTGCGCTCCGCCGCACTGCTGCTGTCGCAGATGGCCCTCCTGGAAGACCTGATGTGAGTCGGCTGGGGGACGCCGTGCGGCTCGCGATCGGCACCTTCACCGCGGTCCCGGTGCCGGCGCCCCGCCGTGTCGACCGGAGCACCGCGGGCCTCGCGGTGCTCCTGGCGCCCGTGGCCGTCCTGCCCGTCGGGCTGCTCGTCGCGATCGTCGCGTGGGGCGCCGACGCTCTTGTCGTGCCGTCCGTCGTCGGCGGCGCGCTCGCGATCGGCGTGGGCGCCTGGGCCACCCGTGGCTTCCACCTGGACGGTCTCGCCGACACCGCGGACGCCTTGGCCTCCTCCTACGACGCCGAGCGCGCGCTCGCCGTGGCCCGCACCGGCGACGTGGGCCCCGCGGGGGCGGCCACCCTCGTGCTCGTCCTGCTGGCGCAGACGTCCGCCGCCGGGGCCATCGCATCCCGCGAGGGCGGTCCGCTCGTCGTCGGCGCGCTGTGGTGCCTGGCCCGCGCCGCCGCCGGCGTCGGCCTGCGGCTCGGGGTGCCCGCCGCACGGACCGACGGCATGGGTGCGACCTTCGCGGGCAGCGTCCGCCTCCCCGCGCTCGCCGCGGTGTGGATCGTCGCCGCCGGCGTCGGCGGCCTCGCCGGCGCGGTCCTGCTGGACGCGACGGTCCTGCAGGGCGTCGCCACGGTCCTCGTCGCGCTCGCGGCCGTCGTCTGGCTCGTCCACCGCGTGACCCGACGCCTCGGCGGCATCGTCGGCGATGCCGGGGGCGCCGGCGTCGAGGTCGCCCTGGCCGTGCTGCTCGTCGGGCTCTCGGCGGTGCTGCCGTGACCTTCATCGGCCCCGACGGAGAGCCACGCTGCGACTGGGCAGGCGGCGCGCCCGGCTTCGTCGAGTACCACGACACCGAGTGGGGCTTCCCCGTCGCCGACGACCGTCGCCTCTTCGAGAAGATCTGCCTGGAGGGATTCCAGGCCGGGCTGTCGTGGCGCACGATCCTCGACAAGCGGGAGAGCTTCCGGACCGCGTTCGCCGGATTCGACCCGGCGGTGGTCGCGACCTTCGACGAGTCCGACGTGGAGCGTCTGCTCGGCGACGCCGCCATCGTCCGCCACCGCGGCAAGATCGAGGCCACCATCGCCAACGCCGCCCGCGCCCTGGAGATCATCGAGGCCGAGGGCTCGCTCGCTGCGTTCGTGTGGCGCTTCGAGCCCGACCCGGCGGAGATCGGGGCCCCGCAGAGCGTCACCACCTCGCCCACCGCGACGGCACTGTCGAAGGAGCTGAAGCGCCGCGGCTGGAGATTCGTCGGCCCCACCACGATCTACTCGTTCATGCAGGCGATGGGGCTGGTCAACGACCACGTCCACGCCTGCGTGGTGCGCGAGAGGGTGTCCCGGGCTCGAGCCCGATTCGACCCGCCGACCTGAGTCCCATCACAGGCGCAGCACCCGACCGGACACGACGAGCAGGACCTCGTCGCACTCGGTCGCGAACCGCTGGTTGACCCGGCCGAGGAAGTCGCGGAACAGGCGGCCCGAGCGGTGCTCCGGCACGACGCCCCAACCGACCTCGTTCGTCACGACGACCACGTCGTCGGCGTGCGCGGTCATCGCCTGGACGGCACGGTCGACGCGCACCCAGAAGTCCGGCTCCCAGTCCTCGATCATGGTGTCCCACCCGTCGAGCTCCCCGATGAGTGCGGTCACCCACGTGCCGAGGCAGTCGACCAGCACGGCTCCGTCGGCCATCGCGATCGCGCGCTCCAGGTCGATGGTCTCGACCGTCTTCCAGTGCCGCGGTCGGCGCCGGCGGTGCTCGGCCACCCGGGCGGCCCAGTCAGGATCGAGCTCGGGGTCCGGGGGCGGGCCGGGCGCGACGTACGTCACGTCGGGCGCGGCCACGACGAGCGATTCGGCGTGGAACGACTTGCCCGACCGGACTCCTCCGGTGATCAGCGTCCTCACCCTCGCAGGGTAGCCCCGATCGGGCGCGACGGCCCTCGACGCAATCGACGCGTTCGACGGCCCGCCACCGGCGGTGGCGAGCCGTCGAGCGCCCTCCGCGGGCGCGGTGTCGCGCTCAGTCGCGGCGACGGCGGGCGACGACGAAGGCCGCGACGGCGACCAGCAGCGCCGCGACGATCGCGATCGGCAGCGCGATCTGCGACACCCTCGTCGCCTCGTCGGCGTCCTCGTCCGCGGCGTCGTCGGCGGACTCCTCATGCCCGACGACCTGCGCCGCCGCGCGGGTCTGGGCGTCGGCCGCGGCCTCGACCGGGACGTTCTCCCCGTCCGACATCAGCTGGTAGCGCAGCGCCACGAAGTCGCCCGGCTCCAGCTCGTACTCCTGCATGCCCACCGAGGCGTAGCTCCAGTCGCCACCCTCACGGGCCACCAGGAACGCCCAGTAGCCGTCCCCGTCGAGGGCGTTGCCGCACTTCTCCTGCTCCGGCGTCGGCAGGCCGTCGATCCGGCACACCATCGGCATGGACCCGGCCGACATCTCCGTGCGGACCCCCAGGTCGTGGAGGGCGTCCAGGGCGAGCGATCCGGCGCCGTGCTGGGCGCACAGGATGCGGTCCTGACCGTCGAGCGGGCCGAACTCGATGACGACGGGCACGTCCTCGTCCGTCTCGCACGACTCGTGGGCGGTTGCGGCTCCGGGCACGGCGACGAGTCCGAACGACAGTGCGAGGGCGGCGGCGCACCTCACCAGCAGGGTCTTCATGAGTTCTCCTTCGGCAGATAGCGGGCACGCCGGGCGGCGCGCCTCAAGGTGGCCAGGACGGCCGGACCGAGCGTCGTCACGAGCAGGGCGTTGGTGATCGCCCGGCCGGTGTCCCAGCCCCAGAACGAGGTCAGCAGCGTGAACACTCCGAACCGCTGCAGGTTGTCCAGCACCGGATCACCCGGCACCAGGGCGAGCGAGTCCTGCTCGCCGGGGATCGCGATGCCCAGGGTGAACGGCCAGGACGAGAGGTTCATCAGCAGTCCGTAGGCATAGGCGGCCACCACCGTGTAGGCGACGAGCAGGGCGATCTCGCCGCGGCCGGTGACGCGGCGCGGCAACAGTCCTGCCCCCATGCCCACCCAGGCGGCGCACAGCATCTGGAACGGCAGCCACGGTCCCACGCCCGACGTCAGCAGCGCGGACGCGAACAGGCTCGTGCAGCCGAGGACGAAGCCGAACCCGGCGCCGAACACCCGGCCGCCGATGATGATGAGGAAGAACACCAGCTCGACGCCGGCGACCCCCGCGCCGAGCGGCCGGACCGCGGCGTTGATGGCGCTCAGGACCCCGAGCATCGCGAGCGCCTTGGAGTCCAGGCCGCCCTCGGAGAGCTCGGCGATGACGACCAGCACCACGACCGGCATCAGCGCCATGAACACGAAGGGCTGGTCCACGCGCGACTGGCCCGCCGCGGGCGTGATGAGCAGCGGCCACAGGAACATCACGAGCCCGGCGATGCTGGCCCCCGCCAGCACGAGGGCCGAACGACGGGTCAGCGGCACCGCGACCGGGGGTCGGGTCGGGGTCATCGGACCACCTCGGTCGGCATCGCTGCCGCCACCTCGTCGACGGTCAGCCATGCCGGGCCGAGGACCTTCGACACCTGCGGCGCGAAGGCGGGCGACTCGGCGAGCACGGTCCGCGCGGGCCCGGACGACACGACCTCGCCGTCCGCCAGCACGACGACCGAGTCCGCGGCGGCGGCCACGAACTCCACGTCATGGCTGGACACGACGACGCCGCGCCCCTCCGCGGCGAGTCCGCGCAGGATGCGCACCAGCTCGGCCTTCCCCGGATAGTCCAGACCCCGCGTGGGCTCGTCGAGGGCGATCACAGCGGGCTGGGCGGTCAGCACGATCGCCAGCACGAGAGCGAGCTTCTGTCCCTCGGACAGGTCCCGTGGGTGCCGGTCGGCCGGGATCGCGGGCGCGAGCCGATCGAGCAGCGACCGGCAGGTCCCCCTCGCCACGCCTGCCTGGTCGTCGGCCGCGGCGCACTCACGGTCGACGGTCTCGAGGTAGAGCAGGTCGGCGGCGGTCTGCGGGACCAGGCCGACCAGCATGCGGGCTCGCGCCGGGCGCAGGTCGCCGGGATCGACACCGCCGACGTCGACCACGCCGGCGGTGCGATCGCCCGAGCCCTGGATCGCCCAGAGCAGCGAGGACTTGCCCGAGCCGTTGCGCCCCATCAGGGCCACGACCTCGCCGCGACCGATCGTCAGGTCGACGCCGTCGACGGCCACGAGCTCGCCGTATCGGACCGAGACGCCCCGGGCCGCCAAGGCGGGTGGCCGCGTCGTGGGCCGCTCGCACGGCGGCGGGGCGAGCCGGGCGGCCAGCGGTCGGGCCCGTCGCCGAGCCTCACGCACCGACAGCGGCAGGGGCTCCCAGCCGGCCAAACGGCCGAGCTCGACCAGCGGCGGGGCGACCGGCGCATCGACGAGCATCGTCGCCGGCGGCCCGACCTCCACCCGTCCGTCCCGGACGATGACGAGTCGGTCGGCGAACGGGACGACCCGCTCCATCCGGTGCTCGGCCACCACGACGGTCAGCGCGAGGTCGTCGACGAGCCGCGCGATGGTCGCCAGCACGTCCTCGGCGGCGGTCGGATCGAGTGCCGAGGTCGGCTCGTCCAGCACGAGCACCCGCGGATGCATCGTCAGCACCGAGCCGATCGCGACGCGCTGCTGCTGCCCGCCGGACAGCGACCGCACCGAGCGGTGCCGCAGATCGGCGATCCCGAGCAGATCGAGCGTCTCCTCGACGCGGCGGCGCATCGTCTGCGGCGGCAGCCCGAGGTGCTCCATGCCGTAGGCGAGCTCCTCCTCGACCGTGTCGGAGACGAACCCGGCCAACGGGTCTTGGGCGACGTAGCCGACCAGATGGGCCAGCTCGCGGGGCGGTCGACCGATGATCGAGTCCCCCGCGATCGCGATGTCACCGGCCAGCGTGCCGCCGGAGAAGTGCGGGACCAAGCCGTTCATCATCGCGAGCAGCGTCGACTTGCCCGAGCCGGTGCGCCCCGAGACCAGGACCAGCTCACCCTCGTCGATCTGCAGGTCGACTCCCGACAGCGTCGGAGCCGTCGCCCGGTCGTACCAGAACGTGACGTCGTCGAAGCGGATCATGAGCCCTCCCCCGCTCGCAGGTGCCCCGTCGGTGGCGCGGGCGCGGCGAAGACCGGCACCACACCGACCACGACCACGACCAGAGCCGCCACGCTGACCGGCGGCCATCCCGGGATCGCCGGGTGGAGGACCTCGACCTGGTGGGAGGCCAGAAGCTTGAGACCGACGGCCACCACGAGCCCCGAGCCGGCGGTCAGGTACTCGGCGGGCCACCATCGCGGCGGGCGGTACCGCGTGCGCCGGACACGGCGGCCCGCCGACCACAGCGAGGCCCCGGCGAACGCCAACCCCAGCACGAGCATCGGCCACGCCATCAGGGGCGGGGCGGTGGAGTCGAGGTAGCCGTAGGTGCCGACGCTCACTCCGAACAGTCCCGCCAGCATGAGCGCTCCGGTCACGAGCCGCTCGCGGGCGGTGGCGCTGCCGCTGCGGCCGTAGCCACGCGCGTCCATGCCGGCGGCGAGCGTCATCGACCGATCGAGCGCGTCCTCCAGGACCGGGATCACGACGCGGTGCATCGCCCCCGTCCCGCGTCCGGCGTCGCCGCGCAGGCGTCGGGCGCGGTCGACCCGCCGCACACTCTCGGCCAGCTGCGGGAACACCGACACCGCCACCACGAGCGCCGCGCCCACCTCGTAGAGGGCCGGAGGAGCCGAGGCCAGCAGCCGCTTGGGGTTCGCGAGCGAGTTGGCCGCGCCGACGCAGATCACCAGCGCCGCCAGCCGCATCCCGTCGTAGAGGCCGATGAGGACCTCGTCGACGGTCACGTCACCGAGCAGCTGCACACTGCGGGCGACCTCGGGCAGCGGGATCTCCGGCAGGGGCACCAGCACCTGCGCGTCCGGATTCCCACCGCCGAGCAGCACACGGAAGAGCACCCGCAGCGCGACGATCACCGCGCCGAACACGAGGTAGTAGCGGAACGACAGGGCCCAGGGAGCGTCGCCCCGACAGGCCGCGACCACGAGTCCCGCGATCACGACCAGGAGCACCAGCAGGACGGGATTGAGCGTGAACGAGGCGCCCGCCGCCAGGCCCAGTGCCCACAGCCACCAAGCCCCCGGATGCAGCTCCCGGCGACGCCGCGCCGACCGACGCGCGCGGTCGGGTGTGGCGACCGTCGTCATGAGGTCCCCTTCCCCGCCGGGTCGAGGGGAGGCCCCGAAGGGGAGATCACCCACCGGCTGTTGCTCGACAACTCGTGATGGAGGTCCGGCGGGAGTTCCCGACTCGCCTCGCCGACCGGGTCGTCTCGAGGCTCACGGTTGCGGCACAGCACCGGGTTCTCACCGGTTTCCTCCGTGCCGGACCTGGGTACGACACCGGCGAGTCTACTCCTCATCACGGCGCCCGGGTCCGGGCGTCCGGCGCGAGGAGACGGACCGCGGAGATGGGCACGGAGCATCGGGCCGGCGGGGGTCGTCGACGACCCGGGGGCGACGCGGCGACGCAGGCGGAGCGTCATGGGGGTCCTTCCCGCTGCGACAGCGGGAGGACGGTCGGTCATCCGGCGTTTCGCCCGCTGCATTCCTCGACAGCGTGGTGGTCGGTTCCGTCAGGCAGGTGCTCCGGCTTCCCCGGGGACGGGGTTCACGGTTGCGGGTCAGCGCCGGATTCTCACCGGCTTCCCCTGACACTGCGGAAGGTGTGTGGTTGTCGAGCAGGACGCTAGCACGTCCGCAGATCACGATCCGGCGCTCGGTCAGACCTCGCGGCGCCGGCACCTCGAGCGCGGCGTCGTCGGCGGCACGGAGCCGCCCCGACGACTAGCCTGACGACATGAGTCTCGGTGACGAAGTCCGTCGGGCGATCGACGGCAAGTGGCGGCATGTGCGCGAGCAGAGCCGCGAGCAGCTGTCGAAGCTGGACCTGCTCTACGATCCCTCGCTGACGCTGGACGAGGCACGTGCGCGGGTCCTGGAGCAGATGCGCGCCCTCGTGCCGACCGGCATCCCCGCCGCCGGCTTCCGGACCGAGCACGGGGGCCTGGGCGACCCGGGCATGGCCGTCACCGGCATCGAGATGCTGGCTCAGTTCGACCTGTCCCTCATGGTCAAGGCCGGCGTCCAGTGGGGCCTGTTCGGCGGGGCGATCGAGAACCTCGGCACCGCCCGCCATCACGAGCGGTACATCCGACCGCTGATCGACCTGGACCTGCTCGGCTGCTTCGCGATGACTGAGACCGGGCACGGCTCCGACGTGCAGAGCCTGGAGACCACGGCCACGTACGATCCGTCGACCGGGGAGTTCGTGATCCACTCCCCGACCGAGTCGGCGCGCAAGGACTACATCGGCGGCGCGGCCGCGCACGCGCGCGTCGCCGCGGTGTTCGCCCGCCTCATCACCCGCGGGGAGGATCACGGGGTGCACTGTTTCCTCGTTCCGATCCGCAACGAGAACGCCGACGACCTTCCCGGGGTCACGACGAGCGACTGCGGCTACAAGGGGGGCCTGGGCGGAGTCGACAACGGCCGCATCATGTTCGACCGGGTGCGCATCCCGCGCGAGAACCTGCTCAACCGCTACGGCAGCGTCGACGAGGAGGGCGTCTACACCTCGCCGATCGAGAGCCGCAACGCCCGCTTCTTCACGATGATCGGGACCTTGGTGCGCGGTCGCGTCAGCGTCGGCGGCGCCGCCCGCGCGGCCGCTGAGGTCGCCCTGAGCATCGCGGTCCGCTACGGCCTGGAGCGTCGCCAATTCGAGGGCCTGCCCGGCGAGGAGACCGCGCTGCTGGACTACCGCGTCCACCAGCGACGCCTGCTCCCGCTGCTCGCGGAGGCGTACGCCCTGCGGTTCGCGCAGAACCAGCTGGTCGCGCGGATGCACCGGCTGCAGACCGAGTCCGATCCCGACCCGCTCGCCCAGCGCGAGCTGGAGAGCCGGGCGGCCGGCCTGAAGGCGCTGCAGACCGAGTTCGCCACCCGGGCGATCCAGGAGTGCCGCGAGGCCTGCGGCGGGGCCGGCTACATGGCCGACAACCGCCTGACCGTGCTCAAGGGCGACAGTGACGTGTTCACCACGTTCGAGGGTGACAACGTCGTGCTGCTCCAGCTCGTCGCCAAGGAGCTGCTCACCGCCTACGCCAAGGACGTCACCGGACTCGACCCGGTCGGCATGGTGCGGTTCGCCGCCTCCACCGTCGCCGACACCGTCAAGGAGCGCACGGCCGCGGCCCAGCTGATCCAGCGCCTCATCGACGCCCGGCCCGGCGACGGCGACCACGACCTGCTCGACCGCGGCACCCAGTTGAACCTCTTCGAGGAGCGTGAGCAGCACGTCATCGAGACCGCCGCCCGCCGTCTGCGCCGTGCCGGCGAGGACAAGGCCGAGGCGTTCGCTGTGTTCAATGCCGCCCAGGACCACGTCATCAAGATCGGGCGCGTCCACATCGACCGGATCGTGCTGGAGGCGTTCACCGCGGGGATCGCCCGATGCGAGGACGAGGAGGCGGCCGACCTGCTGCGCGATGTGTGCTCGCTGTACGCGCTCACGATCATCGAGCGGGACAAGGCCTGGTTCATGGAGCACAACCGCATCAGCGACGACCGGGCGAAGGCCGTCACCCGGGAGGTCAACGCGCTGCTCGACACGCTGCGGCCGCACGCCCTGACCCTCGTCGAAGGTCTCGGCGTGCCCGCCGAGTCCCTCGGCGCCACGATGCTCCGCTGACGCTCGAACCACTGATTCTCTGGTTCCAAAGAACCATCTCCCGTGGTCATGGCAGACTACTGTCACCACATCACCAACCTCGGGGGGACTACATGAACCGCCGCATCACCCAGGTCGCGCTCGCCGCAGCGGCCGCCATGACGATCTCACTGGCCAGTCCGGTGGCCGCCAACGCGAAGGACTCGGCGGGTGCCACCGTCGACGCCCAGGTGCAGTCGGCCCCCGCGGCGGTCCAGCCCACGGGCATCACGCGCAACCCCGGCGCCCACCCGACGGTGACCGCGCTCCGGGTCGGCAGCACCGGCACGCTGAGCCCCTACGGTCGGACGTCCTACATCCGTCCGGCCGTGATCAACTACAACATCCCCGAGGGATGGAGCATGATCCCGACCGCCCGCCTGACCAAGGGCTCGCGGTCGATGACGACCAGCTTCTACGACGGCACGTCGCTCAGCGTCCCCACCTCGTGGGGCGCCGGCGTCTACCGCGTCGACCGGATCACCTTCAAGCACTACGACGGTCGGACCTACACGGCGCCGAACTACCTCAACTTCCGCGTCCGCCAGCCGCTGCACTACGGCGGCCGCCTGCAGATCCAGCGCAAGGGCAGCAAGCTGACCTTCAAGGTCACCAAGATCCGCGCGTACAACGGCAAGAAGTACGTCAAGGTCAAGCACAAGGTCCGCGTGCAGGTCAAGAAGGGCAAGAAGTGGAAGAACCTCAAGAAGTTCAAGGTGAACAAGAAGGGCAAGAAGTCCTTCTCGATCCGCCACCGCGGCAAGCGCAAGTACCGCCTCGTCGTGCCCACCTCGAAGATTGTCCTGGGCGCCAAGACCCGCGCCATCAAGATCTGATCTCACCGTGACCGGAGCGCCGGCTCACCCGTCGGGTGGGCCGGCGTTCCACGTCCACCTCAGCGCCAGTCGCCGCGCCGCAGCGGAGTCAGCAGCTCGTGGACCGCCCGCTGCTGGTCGCGCGGCAGCTCGGCGAGCCCGAAGTCCATCTCGACCAGGGCGTCGGTGGCCTCGTCGAGCACCTTCTCGCCGACCGACGTCAACGAGGCCAGCGCCCGACGCCGGTCGGTGGGGTC